>CALGZB010000147.1 GCA_937934655.1 uncultured Acidimicrobiales bacterium
AGTGGTTGCCGCCGCCCAGGGTTCCAAGCTGCGGTGCCATCTTCTTGCGGTTGCTGTCTTTGAGTTCGAGGTCGGTTTCGAGAGGGTTGGCCGCCAACCAGTCGGTTGCCGTCTTTTGCGCCTTGTCGTGACGGTTGAAACCAGCGGGAATGACTTTGCCGATACCACGAAGAATGGGTCCGAGGTTGTCGGGCAAATGCGAGGCATCGAGGTCGGTTTCGACCGCGATCATGCCGCATCCGATATCAACGCCGACTGCGGCGGGGATGATGGCCGACTCAGTCGGGATAACCGAACCAACCGTCGCTCCCATGCCCCAGTGGGCGTCGGGCATCAGAGCGATAGGGCCAGAAACCGCAGCACAGCGGGCCGAGGTAAGGGCCTGCTGCATCGTGTTTTCTTCGAGATCGGTTGCCCACGAGCGCACGCGTTCGACGTCGCCATCGAAGCGAATATCAGTAGTCATGTCAGAACACCTCCCGTGTTCTTTGCTTTCGAAGTCCGATACGCGGGTGGCGTCGGGACAGCGAAGAGTCATGGTGCCTGGTTCCAACGACCTAGTCCATCGAATATCGCTCGGCAAAAGTTGCTGAACTCGGCCCTTGGAAGTGCCGATGACGGTAGTCATGAATGATCGAGTAGCGAATGGCGGCGACCGAAACCTTGGACCGAATATCCTCCTCATTGAGGATTCGCCCGAGTTCCAGGTGGTAATCGAATCCGTTCTCACCGCGGCCGGCTACCAGGTTCACGTTGAATCCGATGGGAAGTCGGGCCTTGAGCGAGCCAAGTTGGTTGACCCGGTGTTGGTCGTCCTCGACCTCGGTTTGCCCGATCTTGACGGCCTCGCCGTGTGCGAGGAACTTCGGTCTTTTACCGACGCTTACGTGCTCATGCTGAGTGGGCGGGACACACAAGAGGATAAGTACCTCGGCCTCACCATCGGTGCCGACGACTACATCACCAAACCCTTCGCGGCGAAGGAACTCCTGCTTCGGATCGAAGTACTTCTTCGTCGGCCTCGCACGGGACTCTTCGCAAGCAAGGCCATCGCTGTTCACGGCGACCTTCGAGTTGACCGTGATGCCCATCAGGTTTGGATTGACGATCAAGAGGTGAGCCTCACCAAGATCGAGTTCGCTATGCTTTCGGCGCTTATTGCGAAACCGGATGTTGCCCACGAGCGCAAGGCGCTTGCCCTCGAGATCTGGGGCCCTCACTGGGTTGGCGAAGACCATGTCATTAACGTGCACATGGCAAACCTCCGCAAAAAGATCGATGCCGATGCCGGCGGACGGATTGGAACCGTCCGAGGCATCGGCTATCGACTTCAGTCCGCCAAGCACGCTGCGTAAACAAGTGTGTTTGGCGTGATTGCGCTAAGTGGTTGTCTGACCCAGCACGATGTCAGCAGCTCGCTGCTGACCCTGGATCTCAAGAGCTCCGGTGGACTTTGTTACCCGACCTTCGAGGTCGACCATCAAGGTCGTAGGCGTCGAGATCACTGAGAAACGCTCCCAGATGATTCCGGCGGTGTCCTCGACGTGGATCACATTCTCTTGGTAGAGGCCTCGCTCATCGGCGAAGTCTCGGTAGCTGTCGGTGTCTGCGCCGCCGTGGACCACCAGGTAGGTGATGTCCGGGTTGCGTTCGGCCGCAGCCGCAAGCTCAGGTGCTTCGTTGACGCACACTGCGCACGTTGGTGACATGAAGGTCATGATCATCGGAGCGTTTGCGTAGAGCTCTGCGCCAGATACCGATCGGCCGCTGAACAGTTCTGGTGCAGTGAATCCGAAGGGCGTTTCTAGTGCGAGATCGCCGATCTGGATTGCGCCGTCTTCGTTCATCTCTGGCTCGATGTCGGTCGGATCAATGTCCGTTTCCTCATCGGCCATGCCGCTCTCTACGAGCTCTCCGCGAACTCCTGCGCAGCCGGTGCCTAGAAGGACAAGCGCCAGGAGGGTTGTGATGATCTTCTTCATATTAGTTTGCCGCCGGTTCTGTAGTGGTCTCTTCTGGTGCTGGTTCTGACTTCGATACTGGCTGTGCCTCAGGTGCCGGCGTTACCTCTGACTCGGTTTCCGGAGCTGTTTCTGTTTCAGGCTCTGGGGTTGGTTCCGGGGTTGGCTCAGGAGTTGGTTCAACCTGTGGCTCGGGGGCTGGTTCGGTGGTGCTTGGAGCTTCTGGAGCTGGCAGGGCGGTGAGCGCTGCGGTGTCGAAGCCAACATCGGTCAGGGTGGCGACGAGGCCAACCATTCCGCCAGCGTTCGGAGCCGTGGTCGTTGCAACCGATGAACCGTTGAGGAAGATCTCGACGGCGGTGCCGTGGACTTCGACAGCGAGGGTTACGTCTTGACCAGTTGCCGGAGCAGCGATGCTCATGGAACCAATGTTCGTGTAGTAGCCGGCGTTGTTGTAGCTGCCCCAGCGAAGGGTGGAGCCGCCGTCAGAGAGGTCGACCAGCATTGCGCCGCTTCGGGAGTTCACGGAACTCTGGTTGAAGACGAGGCCGCCCTGGTTTCCGGCACTGATGGCATGGAAGGTGGATTCCCAACGGAAGTCCTCAACCATGAACTTATGGAGGAGGCTGGTTTGATCGTAGCCGCAGTCATGAAGCTGGTTGAGCGAGCTGCCCGATTCGTCCCAGCGGCCCGAAGCGATCGAGAAATCGCCGAGTCCGTTGCCGTCGAAGTGGGTGCTGTAGAGGGTGGTCGGTGTCGAAACCTTCGTGAGCGCAAGGAGTTGATCTCGTGGAAGGCGATCTTCGTCGCCGCCTGGCGAGCATGATGCACCTTCGCCAAGACCAGCATCGGAAGCGTCGTAGGTTTCCGACGACTCAGTTGTGACCGGCTCGGGCTCAGGCTCAGGCTCTGGTTCTGCTGGCTTTTCGGGAGCGGGAGTGAAGCCCTTCGAGATTTCGTCGTAGTTCTCTTCGTAGGATTCGGCTGCTGCCTGCGACTCAGGGGTCGATGGCTCACTCTCGGACTCTGGGCCGTCGACGTCGTCGAGACCGTCTGGCGTTGCAGCCAAGGCGCAAGAGCCGCCATCGTTCGAGTTGGTAGCAGGAGCAGAGCCAACCTGGGTGGCGACAGGACTTGTGCCCGTGTATCCGGTGATCTGGTAAACCTCGCCGGAGTTACGACCGACGTAGAGGTTTCCGCCGGCGGTGCCCCATGCGGCGCCGTAGCTCTTGAAAGTGTCTGGCAGTCCGCTGATCATTGCGACCTCCCGAACGGTGAGTGCGCTGGGGTCGATTTCCATGAGAGCGCCATCGCTGCTTACGCCATAGAACTTGCCGTGGATGTTCGTGATGTCAGCGGTTGCCGTGTACTGCGAGAGCTCCGGTACCGGTGTTGCGGTCATGGCGTCGACGTCGATCTTGTGCCAGTCTCGGCCGCCGCGTGAAACGTGGAGGAGGCCATCGTCGCCGAAGTCGCCGGCGTATGCGCCGTTGGGGATGTCGAGCGATCCGAGGTCGGTCTTGATGCCGTTGGCGTCGATCCGCTGGAGGTTCTTGCCGGCGATGGCGTACATGAAACCGTCGGCGATGCGGTAACCCATGGCGTTGTAGTTGGAGTTGTCTGCGCCGATGGTTTGGTAGTTGCCGCTGGCCGGATCAAGCTCGGCGAACTGGCCGGAGATGACTTGGTAGAAGCCGGGGTCGCACGCAAGCTTTGCGTCGGCAGCGCCGGCGACGGGTGCGAAGGTTGCTGCGCCGAGGGTGAGGGCCAGAACTGCTGTGCCGATCCTCTTGTTCTTTTTTGGTTTCGTTGTGATTTCCGAATTGTGTGTCATTTCCTAGTCCATTCCTTGTGCGGACGAAATGCCGCTGCGTGTGTTGTTGAACTAGATGTCGTCGCGAACGGGTCGTTTCTTCAATCAAGGAATTATCAAGATTCTCGTCATGTTTTTTGGTGGCAACCCGCTGACCAGCTGTTTTTGGCTAGGTTGAGCGAATGTCTGGAAGAAAAGCCTGGGTTTGTCCCGACTGCAACCGCACCTTTGGGCGCGTTGGACAGGGCCATACGTGCGAGCCAGGACTCGATATTGATGAGTACTTTGCGACCGCGCATGACCGCGAGCGCCCAATCTTCGATGTGGTCGCAGGGCACTTGGAGTCACTCGGCGACCTGGTGGTCGAGCCGGTGAGCATCGGCATCATGTTCAAAAATGGGCCGCGTTTCGCCGAGCTCCGCACGATGAAGAAGTGGGTGGCGCTCACCTTCATGCACCCGGTGAAGCTCGAAAGTGATCGGTTCTCGCGCAAGGTCATTGCACCACCTAGCCCCAACGCCAAGTGGTATCACGTCATCAATATTGCCGACGCAAGCGAAGTCGATGAAGAGATCCTCGACTGGCTAACCGCCGCCTACTTCGCCGCCGAGGACTAGGTCGCAAAGGACGACAACGCGAAGGAAGAGAACGCCCAAAACCCAAGTTCTGATCGCGCTTCACCACCTCGACGGTGGTGAAGCGCAAAAATTTCGGGTCGGGGGGGGTTAGAGGCGGCCTGCGGCTTTGGCTGCTTCTTCGGCTTTGGTTAGCTGGCCTTCGACGATTGCCAGGCCGGCGTCCCAGAAGCCGGGGTCGGCGAGGTCGCAATCGACGATCTTGCCGAGCTCTTGTGGGCTACGTGATCCGCCGGCCCGAAGCATGTCGAGGTAGGCGGGCACAAAGGCATCGCCCTCGGCTTCGTAGCGGGCGTAGACCGACAGAGCCAGTAGCTGGCCGTAGGCGTAGGCGTACACGTAGCCAGGGGTTCCCATGAAGTGAGGGATATAGCTCCACCAGGTCTTGTACCCCTCGGTGATCTCCACCGAGTCGCCCATCATGTCGTGCTGGCTTCCGTGCCAAAGCTCACCGAAGCGCTCGACCGAAAGCTCACCCACGTCACGACGCTCGGTGTGTACCGAGTGCTCGAATCGGTTCATGGCGATTTGGCGGAAGACGGTAGCGATCGAGTCTTCAAGGGTCGATGACAGCAGCGAGAAACGTTCGGCCGGGTCGTCGATCATCTCGAGAAGGCGGTTGTTGGTAACCGTCTCGCCAAACACCGACGCGGTCTCGGCCAGCGTGAGCGGTGTCGACTGATGGAACAGCCCCTGCTCGCGAGCGAGGTACGCGTGAACGCCATGGCCGAGTTCGTGGGCCAAGGTAAGAACGTCGCGGTTGCGGCCGGTCCAGTTGAGAAGCACGTAGGGGTGGTGCGACGGAACCGTGTAGGCGCAGAATGCCCCGCCACGCTTTCCTGGGCGCATTGGGGCATCGATCCAGCCGTCGTCGATGAACTCGCCGACAACACCGGCAAGCTCGTCAGAGAACGAGGCGTACGCGTCGCGCACGGTGCTGGTGGCTTCGGCCCAGCCGATCTCTTCGTCGCTCTCGGCAACCGAGGCCATGCGGTCGTAATCGGCGAGCTTGTCGACACCGAGAACCTTGGCCTTCAGGCTGTACCAGCGCTGCGGAATGTCGTAGCGGCCAACCACGGCTTGCACGAGTGCCTCGACCGATTCGTCGCTGGCTTCGTTGCTGAGGTTGCGAGACGAAACCCACGAGTCGAAGTTGCGCATGCGGTCGTCGACGCTCTTGTCGAGCAGCAGAGTGTTGAACACAAACGCTCGGGTGCGGAGCCCAGGGGCCAGCGCTTCGGTGACTGCTTCGGCTGCGCCCTTGCGAACTTCTCGGTCAGGATGGCCAAGGTTCGAGAGGCCAGCTTCGAGCGGCACCATCTCGCCATCGATATCGACCTCGATGGCCGAGGTGAGCTCGCTAAACAAACGCACCCATGCCGACGCGCCGGTGACGGACGTTTCGGTGAGTACGGTCTCTTCCGCTTCGCTCAGCAGGTGCGGACGGTTGCGGCGCATGTTCTCGAGGTGGTGCTTGCAGAAGTCCAAGCGTTCGTCGGCGAGGAGAGCATCGGCGTGCTCGTCTTCGGCGGCGGCCCATTCGAGATCGATGAAGATCATCTTTGTGGCCGTGCCGGTAGAGCGCTCCTGCATGGCCACCATGGCGGCGCCACGTTCGGGGTCGGCGGTGTTCTCGCTGAATTTCAGCATCACGTAGTGGCCGGCCCGACTCGACAGTTCGCCGATCTCGGCGATGGTGGTCATAAGGTCGGCCATCTCGCCAGCATCGAGCGTGGCTACACGGCCACGAAAGCCAGCGAGGCCGTCGACCAGAGTCTCGGCTTGATCGAGCAGGTCGTCGGGCGTCGCTCCGTCGGGGAGCAGCGTTTCGATGTTCCAGGCAACATCAGAGGCTGCGAGGTCGGCGGCCAGAGCTGCGGGGTCGAGCGGGGCAGGGTTGGAGGCGATATCCGTCATGCTTTAATCATGCCAGCGGCGAGTAGATTTCATGCGTGCCCTCGGAGACCTCATCACCAAATTCGTTGACGTTTCTCACGTGGAATCTGGCGATGCTCGAACGTTCGGCGCAAGCCCCGCAGCACTGGCCACAGGAATCCACCGAAGCGGCGGTGCGCGCCTTCATCCTTGAGACCTCACCCGACGTAGTGCTCTTTCAGGAACTGCCCCGAATGGTTCCCTTTGTTGAGACCCACGGCATGATCCCGTCCAACCCCGAGTCGCACAGCGGCAATTTGGCGGTGCTGGTGAAACACGAGCTGCTGGCAACCGAACCGACGCATCGCACTATTGAGGGCTGCGCCGTACTCACGACGTTCGGTGACATCACTATCGCCAACGTTCACCTCGCTCCCGGAGCAGCCGGAGCGGGCGAGCGGCTCGAGCAGTTCGCCCAGATCATCGAAGCGAGTCCGACCGCTAACATCCTCATCGCCGGCGATACCAACACTCGGGTCGACGAGGAAGAACCTTTGGCCAACGCTGGGTTGTTTGGCAAGCGCCCGTCGCCGGCAACGTGGAACAGCCGGAAGAATCGGTTCCGGCACGGTGCTGAGTTCAGCGCCTACTTCACCCGGTACTTCGCAACCGAGTCGCTCATCGTGTCGAAGGTGAAGGTTTGGACAACGCCGATCGAGGCTCAGTTGGCCACGTTCTTCATCAGCGACCACTTTGCCCTTTCAGGCACTGTGACGCTTGGGGAGGCGCCGAGTGACTGAACTTCGCGATGACGGGATCGACACGCCACACCCCGATCGCTTTTCGTCCGATGATCAGCGTTTCGACGATTGCATGGCCGCGCATCGGTTAGCGATCGTCAATGGACAGCAGGGTTACATCGATCCGTTTACGGGCCTGTTCGTCATGACCGCCGAGCATCTCGCGGCCCGCAGTTGCTGCGAGAACCGCTGCCGGCACTGCCCTTGGGTTGCTCTGTAGCAAATTGTCCTTGGCTTGCTTTGTAGCAAGCCGCCCCAGCAGACAGTCCCGTCAGACGTCGTCGGTTGGTGGTTAGCTGCAGCCGCCGTCGGCAAACGGGTTGGTGTCGCTCACTCTGCCAGCTTCGAGATCGAACAACACGTTCATCGTGTGGCTCACCGAGCAGTAGCCGCCAAACTCATCGGCCAGACCGGGGAGCAAGTAGTAGGCGAGGATGCCGTTGGTTTCGAAGATGGCCGTCCACGCTTCGGTGCCGTTGGTGTAGTTCTGATCGAACCAGGCACTGTTGCCGGTGCCGCCGGCGAGCCCAGCCTGAAGGATCGCCATGTCGTTCTCGGTTGGCTGGTCGGGGAGTGATGCGCCGCAACCGATCTCCCAGTAGTACAGGAACGCGGTTGGGTCGATGTCGTAAAGCATGGCGTCGGCCATCGCCTCGGCGGAGTCGCAATCGCTGCCGTAGGTGGTATCGAAGTACAACTGCGTCTTTGCGAACGCACCGCCGGGCTCATGAAGGGCGAGTGTTCCTTCAAACACGTGCGCCAACTCGTGGATGATTACGTCTTCATTGGTAAGTGACGCTTGGTCCATGGTGAAGATTGTCGCGGCACATGTGGGAAGGCTCTGCGAGGAGTACGAGCAACCCGATCGGACGGTGCCAGCGGTGCTCCCTGGAAGGTTGTCGATAACAACTTCTCCCGAGGTAGAGATGTAGTCCCACGCAGCGATGAGCCAGGGATGCGTCGGACCGTGAGTGCTGAGCACGTTGTCGACCGAACCAAGAAGAATCGTCATTTGCGGATCGGGGTCGACTGGCGGTTCCGGGTCGACCGGCGGGTCGACTGGTGGTTCTGGGTCGACTGGTGGTTCTGGGTCGATGGGTGGATCAACCGGCGGATCGACTGGTGGTTCTGGGTCGACGGGTGGATCGATGGGCGGATCGACTGGTGGTTCTGGATCGACGGGTGGGTCGACTGGTGGTTCTGGGTCGATGGGTGGATCAACCGGTGGCTCGGGGTTAACCGGAGGTTGCGGATCGGGTTGGTTGATCTCTCCTGGTTCACACTTGAGCTGCTCTTCGGCGGTGCATGTGTCGAGCCCCCGCCCGCCGTTGGCCCGGTCGGTCCCGTTGCCGCCATCGAGAATGTCGCTGCCGTTTTTGCCGCGAAGCACGTCGTCGCCGCCCTCGCCGGTGACCGTGTCGTTGCCGCCCTGACCGTTGACCACATCGTTGCCGGCATCGCCATTGGCAGTGTCGGTACCCGGCCCGGCCCGAAGGTCATCGTCGCCGGCGCCGCCGCTTAGCAGGTCATCGCCTGGCTGGCCCTTGAGTAGGTCGTCGCCATCGCCGCCCTGGAGTACATCGTTGCCACCGCCCCCGCGAAGGAGATCTCGGCCACCACCGCCGACCAGTATGTCGTCGCCCTTGCCACCTGCGATTCGGTCGTCGCCATCGCCCGCAATGATGATGTCATCGCCGGCAAGTCCGCTGATGCTGTTGTTGCCCGCACCAGCGCAAATGAAGTCGTTGCCGCGGGTTCCCCTGATGACTGAAGCATTGGATTCGATGATGTTGTAGCCGGTTGGTGCACTCCCGCACGTGGTGGCCTGCGCTGCTGCCGGGTTGATGTCGGCGCCAACCCCAGCCGCAGTAAGACTGGCCGTGAGCGCCGCAACTGAGAACACGGCACTGCGCTTCCGGAGTGGACGGTTCTGATTCGTTTGACCTAGCGACCTCATAGCAAAGGTCTTCGGCAGGCTTAGTGAAAAACTTTAAAAGCCGCACAACTGCGGTACGTTGCATTGATGAGCGAGAACGAAGAAACCAACGGTTCCAGTCAGAAGGTCGAACAAATTTGGGAGACCCCACCGGCTGACGAAATCGTCGAGCTCACCAAAGCCCATGTTGGGGCCATGGAAACCATGACCGAAGACATCGTGTGGGTGCAGGCAGGAATGCATCACATCTTGCTGGAGACCATTGGCCGCAAGTCGGGCAACGTGCACAAGGTGGCGCTGCCCACATGGAACGATCCCAACGGTCATCGCATCGTGGTTGGTTCATTCGCTGGCGCCAAGAATCATCCATCGTGGTTCCTGAACCTTCGCGATCGTGTCGAACCAAACCTTCGGATTCGGGTGCAGACCGGCGAGTTCTATTCCAACGCCGAAATCCTCGAAGGTGAAGATCGGCAACAAACCTGGGATGGCCTCGTCGCCGACCGCGATTGGTACGTCAACTATCAAGCAAAGACCGACCGCGAAATTCCGCTGATCCGCTTTCCTGAAACCGAGTGGATCAGCAAGAACTAGCAACACCGCGAGCTGGGGCTCGTGGTGTTGGGTAGGTGCTGCTTAGGAGTTGCAGCCGTCCCAGTTGACGTAGGGCAGCACGCCGTTGTGGGCGGAAAGCACAACATCGCCCACGACGTTCATAACGATCCGGTAGTCGGCGTCAGCCTCGTCGCTCGGCACGTAGGTGAGGGTTTCACCAATGGCTTCGATGCGCTCGCCGTAGGTGTTGAGAACGTCGGCTGCGGGCGAACCAATGCCGATGCCCGATCTGGTGGCGTTGCCCGAAACCATGTCGATGCGCACGATCTTTGACGTCGAGAACTCACCGGTTCCGACCACCATCAGAACCGGGCTCTGAAGGTCGCCGCCGATACGGGTCTGGGCGCAGCCGTTGGCGTCGGGCTCGAGTTCGATAATTGTTCCGCCGATGGCCGTTTCGGCTTCGGCGACGGACATGCCGATGGCGATGTCGCCCATTCCGCGGAGGGTCATCGCCTTGTCTCCCACAAGAGCATCGGGAGCGGTGTAGTCGATGACGTCGGCAGTCGATGGGGTGTCAGAGGCGTCGGTTGGTTCGTCCGAGTCGTCGGAGCCATCGAACGCAACGGCGCCAGAACCGTCGTTGGAAGAACCGTCGTTGGAAGAACTACCGATAGCGGGACTGTCGTTCGAGGATGCGTCGTTCGCAGAAGTATCGAGCGCTGCGGTTCCGGTGGATTGCACGGACGTGTCTTGAACGGTGCTGTCTCCGCCACTCAGAATCTGGAGGAGCACAAATGCGGCGATGAGTGAAGTCACCACGGCTGCGGCCGCCATCACGATTGCCTGTTGACGATTTTGGCGTTCAGCTTCGTCGATGGCAGTGGTAACAGACTCGGACGCGGTCATGTTTGGGAGGGGTCCCCGGTTGTGGGATTCGATCTCCCGCTCGTCCATCATGACTAGCAAGATATGCCGAAAACGGGCACTTGTGGTTCAGATTGCGATTTGTGGCCAGATTCTTTCGTGGATCTCGTTAAATTTCGTTACGGGCTATGGGATTCACACGGGTCGATTGCTTTGCTTTTTAGGACCCGAACCACCGACTGATGAACCGAATCGGTGGTGATTCCTCCGGTGTCGATAGCGGTGACGATGGCATCATGGGTGGCTGCAACCTCAGACACGGTTCCGATCATCACGATGTCTGCCCCAGCCTGGAGCGCAAGGATCGCCGCTTCCGAGGTCGACCACGATCGAGTGATGGCTCCCATATTGAGGGCATCGGTCATCACCAGACCGTCGAATCCCATCTCGGTTCGAAGGAGGCCATCGATGGCCTCGGGCGACAAGGTTGCCGGCCGGCCGTTGGTAAGTCCGGGAACATCGAGGTGGCCCACCATGAGTGCCACGCCCGGTGTTGCGATTGCGTCGAAGAAGGGGAGAAGGTCGGCGGAGCGGATGTCGTCGATACCCGGCGTGATGGGAAGGGTCTTATGCGAGTCGGCGCTGGCTCGCCCGTGCCCGGGGAAGTGTTTGACGACCGGAGTGATGCCGGCCTCGGCCAACCCGCCAGCGAACGCCAATCCGAACTGGCTCACCACGGCCGGGTCGCTCGAGTACGCCCGGCTGCCGATGCCTGGGCCGCCGCCCACGTCGAGGACGGGAGCGAAGTCCATGGTGATGCCAAGAGCTGCCATCGCAACGCCGTGGTCGGCGCCATACTGGGCTGCTACTGATGGGTCACCGGTCTCGGCAACCGATCGGGCTGACGGCAGTGCTCCAATCAACGGCACAAGCCGCTGCACGTTGCCGCCCTCCTCATCGACGGCGATGGTGACGGGTAACTCGGCGCCTTCTTGGATAGCGGCGATTTTGGCTGCCAGGTCGCTACCGGGAGAGCCCAAGAGCCCGACGGCTCCGAGTTCGCCGGCGGCTGCGAGATCGGCAGCGGCATCGAGCGAGCTCGGGAGGGCCAGCGTCATGATGAGCTGCCCTGCTTTTTGTTCGGTCGTCCACCCGGCCACACAGTCGCTGGGGGCAATCGTGGTGGTGGTCGTCGTGGTGGTCGTTGTCGTTGTGCTCGTCGTCGTGGTGGTCGGCGCAGGGGTTGATGGGGGAGAGGAGACGGTTGGGACCGTGGCTGTGGCAGTTGCTTCGCCCGACTCACGCTCGCGGCCCTGCGCGACGATGAACGTGACGACAAAGAGCGCAGCGACTGCGGCAAAGGTAAGGGCGAGTATTTTCTGCGAACGGTTCATGCGGATTTTGTTTGGGTCCGGCGACGTCACATTCCTGTAAAGAAAAAATGTCGTACCATCAATGCGTGACTATACGACCGCTCTTTGCATTCATCGTGGCGGCGGGCCTTTTCCTTCTTGTGATTACCGGGTGCTCAAGTAACGACGGGAATGATGTTCTTGTTGTACCCGATTCGACCATTCCGGCTCCGGCCGTGACCGTGGTCGTTCAACCACCGGAGTCAACACCTTCGGCAACCCGACAGGTGTTGTTCAGCTCTGGCGCGCCGCCAGCGACCGAGGAGTGTCCCACCGGGTTGCTCGATAGCAACTCGTCGGTGAGTACCGTCGGGCTCGACGAGGTGTTGTTTGGCATGACGGTGAACGCGGCATCGACTGCGGCGGGTGTGTGTTTGATCGCCGACGGCGAAGCGAACGCTGACTGTCACTACGTCCAGCCAGCGGGTGGTCCCGACGGCGTTGGTTTCATGGTGACGAATGGAACCATCGAACGGGTCGACATCATCGCAGGCACCATCGCTACTCGTTCGGGTGCCGGAATCGGCAAGACTGAACAACAGATCCTCGACCTCTTTCCGGGCAAGATCGAAACCACGGCCAGTCCATTTGGTGACGGCAATCAGCTGGCGTTTATCCCAAGCGATGCCGACGATCAGCAGTTTCGTGTGATCTGGGAAACCGACACCGATGGCGTGGTTACCCAGTTCCGTTCGGGCCGACGGCCACAGGTCGAGCGCATAAACGGTTGCCAGTAACTCGGCTCGCCTGGCGTTCTCTGCACCTGGTCGCTCAGCGCTCTACCAGCACGTCGACCGCTAACAGTGGGTTGCCGCCGGTAACCCATACCTGCGCCTTGGCCGGATCTGTCTGATCTGGGTCGTCGCCGTGAAGATGCGGCGCCATCGAATCATCGGTGTCGAAGGCCACCGCGAGCTGAGTTGGACGACTGAGCACATAGAGCTGATGTATCGAGGCCCCCTGTTCCTCCATCGTTGTCCAGAGCGAGTCGCACACCCGAAGAAGCTCGGCGGCAGCTCGACCCGACCCCGGTGACGCTTGGTTGACGGCTTGGTCAACCTCGGTCGCTGCCTGTTCGATTTCGAGACCGTCTCGACGCACGAGAGGTGTCCACCCCTCGTAGCCGGGCGACTTTCGCAGCCCAGCATCTCGAAGCCTTCGAACAAGAACTCGCGAATCGATTTGGGCGGCACCCTCAGCGAGCGCAGAGGGAAGAAGCCGAGCAGGGAGATCGTAGTGGTCACCTTGAAACCCGATACGACGCATGCCGAGTCGGCTGGCAAAGAGATGGAGCTCGTCGTACCCCGAATCGCTCACCAGGTGCGACCACTTCTCGCCTCGAAAGGTCCACAGAGGTTGGTCGACGAGGATGGCCACGGTCTACGACGGTACCGTTCAGGGCGTGCCACGTGAACCCGCAGCCTCCTCCGGCGATCGATCAAATCCGGTCTTCGACGTGATCAAGCCGATGAAGGCGGTCTCTGACGTCATGCCAACCGGTGACGAGTGGGTCTTCGAACTCAAGTGGGACGGCATGCGGATCCTTGCCCACACCGATGGCGACCGTCTGCAGCTGCGGTCGTCAAATGGCATCGACGCCACGAGTCGATTCCCCGAGCTCGCCGACCTCCCTGAGGCGGTTGGGAACCGGAGCGCAGTGCTCGACGGCGAGGTAGTGGCATTCGCAGATGGCCTCCCCAGCTTCTCGGCGCTGCAACGACGCATGCACCTCACCAGCAGCGTCGACATCGCACGTGGCATGGTCGACGTGCCGGTCAGCTTTGTCATCTTCGACCTTCTCTATTTCGATGGCACTGACGCGACCAGCCTTCCGTATGAACAGCGTCGTCAGTTGCTCGAGCAACTTGTCGACCCGGGCCCAACCTGGCGGGTGACCGATGTGCACGACGATGGGCCTGCGCTTCTCGAAATGGTAACGGCCAACCATTTGGAAGGGCTCGTCGCCAAGCGTTGCGACTCGAAGTATCACGCAGGCCGTCGCGCACCGCAGTGGCGTAAGGTAAAGGTTCGACGTCACCAGGAATTTGTTGTTGGCGGGTGGTCGCCCCGCAAGACGAGCCAGACCGCGAAGCACAGCCAGTCCTCGACCATTGGCTCGCTCTTTGTGGGGTACTACGACGATGGCGAATTTCGCTACGCCGGTCGGGTGGGCTCCGGACTAAGCCAGGCCGAGATCGACCGGCTGATGGGGATCTTCGAACCGTTGGTGGTTGATGCGTGTCCCTTCGCCGAGAAACCCGACGAACCAGAAGCGCGGACGGCAACATGGCTTGCGCCGGAAATCGTGGCCGAAGTTGCCTTTGCCGACTGGAGCCCGACGGGGCGTTTGCGTCAACCGAGCTACCTCGGCCAACGAATCGATACCGAACCGGCAACAATCAATCGCGAACACCAGTAATCTGGCGGTGTGACACCCGCCCCTGCCGCCGACGACCAACCCGAGGCCGTCTCGTCCACCGCTGGTCCGGCTGGTTCGGGTGGTTCGGCTGGTGCACCGTCGCCGACGGAAACGATCATGCTGTCGGTTCCGGCTTCGGGGCCCTATGGGCGAATCGCCCGAATGAGTGGCGCAGCCTTGGCTCTTCGGCGAGGCCTATCGCTTTCCGCCGTTGAAGACCTTCGGCTGGCAATCGACGAAGCGATCATTTTGTTGCTTGGCCATCGCAATCACGAAGGATCGATCGATCTCGAAATTGCGCTCGAACCCAATGCCATCGGCATAACGTTTGTGCCCAACTTCGACGAAGGTCCACCCGACCTCACCGCTGAGGGAATCGAACGATTCGCCGAACTCGCTGGACCATTGCTTTCGACGTTCGAGATCGACAGCGCGACCGGAACGGTCGGGATCCACATCGGCCCCAGCTAACCGCCGATTGCGTGGTGCTGCTTCTAGCGCCCGCCGCCGATATCCATCAGGCTTCCGGTGACATAGGAAGACTCGTTCGACAGCAACCAAACGATGCTGGCCGCTACTTCATCGGCGGTGCCTGGGCGTCCCATGGGAATCTTGTCGGCCAAGGCAAACGCTCGATCCGGGAACCCGGCGTCGCCATGAAGTTCGGTGTCGATGAGCCCGGGGCGAACCGCGTTGACCCGAATTCCTTGGCGGGCTACTTCGACCGCGAGACCAATGGTCGCGGTATCGACGGCGCCTTTGGTCGCGGCGTAATCCACAAACTCGCCGGGGCTTCCAAACGAGGCGGCGCGAGACGACACGTTGACGATGGAACCGCCCGATCCGCCCTTGTCGGTCGACATATGTCGAACCGCTTCGCGACAGCACAACAACAACCCGGTGACGTTGACCGCCACGGTCCGTTCGATGCGGGCGGCGTCGAAGTCCTCAAGACGCGAGATCGGGAAGATGAGCCCGGCGTTGTTGACCACCATCGTTATCGACCCCTGCGCGGCAGCCGTAGCGAATGCAGCCACGACATCGGCTTCGAGCGCAACGTCGCCCTGAACGAGATGGAGTGAGCCGCCGAGAGAGCCGACCTCGGCGGCAAAAGCCTCAGCGGCCTCTTGGTTCTGGACATAGGTAGCGACCACCGTTGCGCCGTCGCTGAGCAACCGGCGTACGACGGACGCACCGATTCCGCGGGTGCCGCCTGTTACTACTGCTACGTCGGACATGCTCAAACTCCCGTGCTGCCGAAGCCGCCGGTACCGCGTGCGGAGTCTGGAAGCTCATCGACGTCGGTGAAGGTGGCAGTCTCGACCTTTTGAATCACTAGCTGCGCGATCCGCTCGCCACGCTTCACCTCGAAGGCGATTGCCGGGTCGAGGTTGATGAGGATCACTTTGAGTTCGCCCCGGTAGCCCGAATCGATAAGGCCGGGTGTGTTGAGCACGGTGACTCCATGTTTGGCGGCTAGTCCGCTGCGAGGTTGTACGAGTGCCGCATACCCCTCGGGAAGCGCGATGGAGACTCCGGTGCCAACCAGGGCACGTCCGCCACCGGGAGCGAGAGTGGCGTCTTCGGAGGCCACGAGGTCGGCTCCGGCATCGCCGGGTTTTGCATACACCGGGGCGGGGAGATCGGTTTCGGTTCGGGTCATCGAGATATTGAGCACCGCCGCATCGTAGCGACTTCAGTTCGGGGGATCATCCAGACGCTGGCAAGCATTCGGACTCGAACGAGCAACGAAGGAGTTGCCCGCGGAGTAGGGTCGTCGAATGCTTGCTTGGATGGACCTCGAGATGACCGGTCTCGACCCCGCGAATAACGTGATCGTCGAGATCGCGACACTTATCACCGACGACGATCTGCAATTGGTTGCCGAGGGCCCTGACTTGGTGGTGTACCAGCCACCTGAGGTGCTGGCCACGATGGACGACGTCGTCCGCGACATGCACGCCCGAAGCGGGCTCACACCGCTGATCGAGGCATCGACGCTCTCACTCGAAGAAGCCGGCCAGCAGACTATGGCCTTCTTGCAAGAACACATTCCCGAACCGCGCACCGTGCCGCTTTGCGGCAACTCCATTGGTACCGACCGCCGCTTCTTGGCCGTGTTCCTGCCCGAGATCGAGGAATACCTGCACTACCGCTCGATCGATGTGTCGACCATCAAAGAACTCGCTCGACGCTGGAACCCCAAGGGTCTTAGCGGCGCACCTCGTAAAGCGGGCGGACACCGTGCGATGGATGACATCCGCGAATCTCTTGATGAGCTCCGCTACTACCGGTCGGCGCTTTTCGCGGAGCCCAAGGCTTAGGGATTGTTTGGAAAGGTGATGCGAGCGGTGGCCAATGTGGTCGCCGACGCTTCGTCGACAATCCAGACCCGAAGCTCGGCGGTATCGGAGTCTTCAGACCCGCCAGGCACAGTTCCGAGCTGCGATCGCAGTGTTGCCATGGTGTCAGGTGGAGTCGGGCTTCGATATTCGAGCTCGGCCGTCATCGACTGACGGCTTAATCGATGTTGCCGGATGAGCTGTTCGATCGGCCGCCAGTACGCCGCATTGTTGACATGGCCCAGCAGATCGAGATCGGCCCATCGAAACGGCCAAGGCATCGACTCGGCGTCATCGGTGACCGTTGGGTCATGAAGCAACTTGATGCTGGCCTTCTGACCTTGGGCTGACTCGTCGAATGTCTCGTGGAAACCGTCGCTGAGCTTCTTCGGTCGACCCGTTTCGGTATCGACGTGGACCCAAACCGCCGACATCGTGACAAGCGCTCCGTGGCCGCCGCGAAAAACCGATTGTCGCCCGGCCCATCGCCCGCCAACCCCGTTGCAGAAGGTCGTGCAGGTGAGCGGTTCTCGAAACGAGGGGGGAGTGTCGATGGCTATGACGGTTTTTCGGACGACGAAGTTTAGCGATTCCTGAAGCCCGGCATCGAGGGCGTCATCGTTGGCGAGATCTTGGGCGTAGCGGCCAATGGCATCGAAGCGAAGTTGGTCGGACGGATCGACGTCGCCCAAACGAACGTGGCGTTTGGTAACGAACCGACGACCAGGGCCATCCAAGTGAAGAAATTCTGTGGGGATTTTCGAGGTCATCGCGCCTGCAATCTAGGGGTTCGCGGCACCGCACGGGCGATTCTGGATGATATTTGCGTTAATTCAATTGACGGGCCTAGACGGCGATGATTGGCTGGAGGGGCGGGGAGTTATCCCCATTCGTACCAAGAAAGAACGTTCAGTCATGGCAAGCACGATGCGCAACGAGATGCAGGCACCGGTGTATCCGGCAGCCGACCTTGCGCGTGCATGCCGACCTGCCTCGATTTCCACCGTTGCGCATTGGTCCGACTTCACCGTCGCACCCAAGGCGAATGTGGCGACCGAATTTGCCACCAAGCGTCAACGGCCGAAGGAAAGATTCGACTGAGTTTCTAACTCACAATCGAATATTCCGGAGGCCGTCGAGAAATCGACGGCCTTTCTGCTTTTTCGGCCACCAATTATCCACCTAGAGACAGCCACCAATTATCCACCTAGAGACAGCCACCAACTGAGCTCGAGCTCCAAACCTGGAGTTTCGAAGCCACTGAACCGCCATTGGCGGAGAAGGAGAGAGGTTCCCATGCGAGCCCCTCTGGAAATCATCAACAGCTTGGACATCGCCACCGCAACTGGCGATACCTCGTGGGAAGAGCGCTCTGCGTGCCGTGACCTTAGCGTCGCTGCCGAGATCTACTTTTCTGAGGATCTGGGAGACATCGCAACCGCGAAGCGGATTTGCGCCGACTGCCCGGTTCTTGGGGAGTGTCTCGAAGGAGCGCTCGACCGCAAGGAACCGTGGGGCGTATGGGGTGGACAATTGTTCCTGAACGGCCGCATGGTCGCCCAGAAGCGTCGGCGCGGTCGGCCACCAAAAGTGGCTCGCCCCGAGGACGAACTTCCGGTGGTGCCTATCCCGGTTCACCTGCGCGAGCTCGCAAGCACCGCGTAGCCAAGCAAGCAGAGCGAATCCGGAACACGGCGTCGCTTTCTTTGAGTACTGCGGGGTCTGTGCCAACGGCGCAGACCCCGCTCAGGGTTTTGTGGCACACGCGCTGGGCAGGATGTCAGAGGCAGGATGTCAGAGGCAGGGTTTTGGGTAAGGGTGATAGCTCCTTTGCGTTGGCTTTCGTTTGATCCTTCTACGCTTGGGGAACCATCCGGCAAAGTTTCCCGTTGTATTGGGGAATCCAATGCAACTTCGCCGGGTTCATGATCTCAGCCAACCAGGAAAGGGTTTCAACGTGCGTGTATTCCGAATCATCACAACACTCCTGGCGTTCCTCCTCCTCGCCGCTGCCTGCGGATCCACCGCTTCGGTAGCTGACGACACCTCGCAGGTCGACGAAACAGCGCAGCTCGATCTCATCGACGACGCAGCCATTGCCGAACTTCAAGGCAAACCGATCGTCGTCAACTTTTTCGCCTCATGGTGCCCTTCCTGTATTTCTGAGCTCCCCGATTTCCAGGCCGTGCACGAAGAGCTCGGCGACGAGGTCACCTTCCTCGGCGTCGCCCAACGCGATCGGCCCAGCGATGCGCTCCAACTCATCGAACGCACCGGCGTTACCTACGACATCGGCAATGACCCCGACGGCGACTTGTTCAGATCGTTCAACGCACTCGCGATGCCCACCACGGTGTTCTTGGGGGCCGACGGCGAAGTGATCAAAACCGTGTCCGGCGTTCTCGACATCGAATCCCTGACCGACATCATCAACGAGGAACTTCTGTGACGTTTGCCTTCTTATCTGTAGGACTGGCCTTCCCATTCTCGGCTGGCCTAGTTGCGGCATTCAATCCGTGCGGCTTCGCCATGCTTCCCACCTACCTGGCCTTCTTTATGGGCCAAGAGGACAAGGACGCCGAACCGAGTGTGCTCCGCAGCATTACGCGCGGACTCACCGTTGGATTGACGCTCAGCGCCGGGTTCTTCCTGGTGTTCGGATCGCTAGGGCTGATCGCCCGTCAGGTGCTTTCGACCGGTGCCATCGCCGAGCGATCCCCGTGGGTGACGCTCGTGCTCGGGATCCTCATGGTTCCGGTGGGCATTGCAATGATCGCGGGCTTCGAACCGAATCTTTCGTCCCCTCGCCTCAATAAGGGTGGCGGTTCAAGCGACCTCGGCTCGATCTTTATGTTCGGCGTGTCCTACGCCATCGTTTCCTTCGGCTGCACCGCTCCGCTCTTTATCGGAACGGTTGCGTCGACCTTTACCAATGACGGCTTCGTCGATGGGATTGCAACATTCCTGGCCTATGCAGCCGGTATGGCTGCCGTTGTTGTGTTCTTGACCATGGCGGTTGCTCTGGCGCAAGGCGCCATCGCCGGAAAGATGCGGCAGTTCCTTCCCTATGTCAACCGGGTCTCGGGCGTGCTGCTCTTCTTCGGGGGCATCTACATCGCTCTCTACGGCTGGTGGGAGATTCAAGTCTTCCGAGGCAACGAGGTCGGCACCAACTGGGCTCAGCGTCAGGTCGAAGACCTTCAGGGCTGGATCACCACCACAATTGCCAATATCGGCGCCGGCCGAGTGGGTCTAGGCATCCTTGCCATCATCGGGGCAGCAGTTCTGCTTGCCGTCGTGACATCGAAATCATCATCGGCGAATGATCTTGGTTCCGACACCGGCACACCAAGTTCCGAAGACAAAGCCGAGTCAACCAAGGTCTCCTAACCCGAGGCGTCTACGATCATCCGCCGTGGGTGTATTCGCAGAACATCTTGAAACTCCCGGAGTTACCGAGGTCCTCGAGCTTCGTTCAACCTTCGGACTGATGGCATTTCATGGCGGCTATCTCGAAAAAGTCACCGATCTCATCGCCGACGAAGTAGCAACCGAAACGTCATCGTCGTTCTACGGTGTACTCCACGGCGAAGAGTCGACGACCCACATCTCCTCGAAGTTTGTCGACCCGGCCGACTCGTCGTCGCTCCAACAATTTCTCGATCACGTCGACACTGCCGTTGCACTTCATGGCTACGGACGAGAGAACCTGCGCAAGGTGATCTTGCTCGGAGGGTCCAACCGGGCCCTCGCCGAGCACATCGCAGAGCAACTCTCCGACGACCTGCCGAAGTACGAGGCCCGACATGTTGTCGAAGACATCCCCAAAGAGCTTCGGGGGCTCCACCCGGACAACCCTGTGAACCGGCCATCGCTTGGCGGTGTCCAGATCGAGTTGCCGCCAACGCTGCGCTGGAACTGGGACGAACGGAACTGGAGCGACCATGGCGGGGCGAGTCGAGCGCCACAGGTCGATATCTTCATCGCCAGCCTCGCAGCGGCAATCGCATCGTGGGAACCCGGATCCTCTGAGGCGTAGCGGGAGAAGTGCGCGAGGAGTTGTACGGGGAGTCGAACAGAGAGTCGTACAGAGAGTCGCAAGGAGAGTAATAGCCAGCCGACCGGCCAATGTTCGTTAAACAAGGCTGAGGACTCGCCGATGAGCGAGGTATGCAGCACGCGGAAATTGTCGGCACCGATTCGGTGCTTTCGCAGGTGGAGAACCTCATTGGTGAGATCGCGCCCCTCACCAACAGCGACGAAATTCTTCGCAAGGCGACGGAGTTCCTCTGTGGAATCGATGGCGTCCTACGTTCGGGTGCTCTCATCACCTCCGTCACCACTGTCCCCGGAACTCCTAGTACTCACGGTCCGATTGGCCGTGCGAAAGAGACGGCATGGTTTTCAATGTCGGGCAGACCGTCCCGACAGGACCAGATCGTTGACGGTTCGTACACACCACCTCAATACTGCGGGGTAAGTGGCGAACGCCTCTTCTATCGCTTCGAGGATCCGCTTCCGACCCCTCCCGGCATCTCGTCGAGGGACTGGGAATTTTCGAACTCCGAGCGTTTGGCAGCCGGCGACGTCGATGTGATGGCGTTGCCGCTGGTCGGGACGGCCGGACCCATCGGCGCATTCTGGATAATCGGCGACCAACCAGGCGGTCTTCGCAATGACCTCGTCAAGTCACTCGAAGTCCTTGGATCGGTCGTTGCCATGACCCTAGAGAAGGTGCATTCGGTCAACCGTGCCGCTTCCCAACTCGAAGAGATCAGCACGCTCAACGAAAAGCTTGCAGTCAGCAACCGCGACTTTCAGAGCTTTGCGCAGATGGCGTCGAGCGATCTTCAAGATCCGCTCCGCAAGATCATCACGTTCGGCGATCGTCTCGAACGATCCGCGGTCGAAGAACTGAACGATCGCGAACTCGATTACCTCGCCCGAATTCATAGCGCCAGCGACCGGATGCAGCGGCTCATTAACGACCTATTGACCTTCTCGAGCGTTCACACCAACGACGTGAGCGATGAACCGGTCGACCTTGAACTCGTCATCGTTGATGTTCTGAGCGACCTTGAAGTAGCCATCGCCGACGCATCAGCGACCGTCAAGATCGGCACGTTGCCAACAGTGAGGGGCAACGCCACCCAGCTTCGCCAGCTCTTTCAGAACCTCATCGGCAATGCCATCAAGTTTCGTGCCGAAGGCGTTCCGCCTCGAATCGAGGTCGGGTTCGTTCAAAGAACGCCGACGTTCTTCGAGATCACCGTGGCCGACAACGGCATTGGTTTCGACGCCAAATTCATCGAAAAAATCTTCCGTCCATTTCAACGCCTCCACGGAACCGCCGACTACAGCGGTTCGGGGATCGGACTCTCTGTTTGCAAGCGGATTGCGAACCGCCATGGCGGCTGGCTTACCGCACAGAGCAAGGAAGGCGAAGGCGCGACCTTTGGTATCCACCTCCCGGTTCCCGCCCACGCCTCACAGAATCGAGTGACGCCGTGAGTACAACTGTCGGCACAGCCAAGCAAAGTACAAACGCCGATGACCTCGCCATCTTCTTGGACATCGTCCAACTGGTGAACGTCCATAGCGAGGAGGACGATCTCATCGAGGCCGTACTCCTACGTCTTGACCAGATGAAAGCCTCGGCAGGGATCGTGTTCCGCCGACTCGATCGCAACGGGAACAAGCTCGTCCCCTGCCAGATTCGAAACGCGAGTCCCGATGGTCTCCTCGCCAATGCTGGCGCTGAGCTTCAAGAGGTTCTCGGCACCATTCTTGCTATTGAAGGCACCTTTGAAGGTCACGCGCTCCTCACCAACGCCCGGTGCTGGGTAAGCGAGACCTCGCTCCCGGATATCGAAATCAGCGAAAGCTATAACCAGATCATTCATAGAGTTCTCGAACTCGGATGCCACGAAGCGCACTTCTTCTCGGTTCACGCAACCGAACCGATCGGCACCCTTGCGATGTACAGCATCGGCGATGTCGTCGTTGATCCTCGTCGATCCGAACTTCTTGAACGGGCCAGCCAAGTGCTTGCGTTCGGCATCGAGAAATGCCGCTCCCTCGCCATCGCCGATAAGCATCGCGCAACGGTGGAAGCGGCAAATGCCCGGCTCACCGAAAGCAACCGCGATCTCCAAGACTTCGCCCACGTCGCATCTCATGATCTCCAGGAACCGCTTCGCAAGATCCAGGCGTTCGGCGATCGACTGGAGTCAAAAGCTGGCGATCGACTGACGCCGGATTCGTTGGAGAATCTCCAGCGCATGCAGAAGGCATCGCAACAGATGCAGCTGCTCATCAACGATTTGCTCCAGTACTCACGAGTTTCGTCGGCGTCGCATTCGCCAGTTTCGACCGGCCTGTCGTCCCTTGTTGATTCGGTCAGGACCAATCACGGGAAAATCCTTGACGAGATCGGTGGCTCGATCGTCATCGATAGCCCATTGCCGACTGCGGCAGTCGACGTCGGTCAATTTGAGCAGGTTCTCGCCACGCTTCTTTCCAACGCCATCAAGTATCGGCGCCCGACGAAACCGTTGGAAGTAACCGTGTCGTCAAGTGACGACGACCCCAATTTTCACATCCTTTCCTTTACCGACAACGGGATCGGCTTCGATCAGAAATATGCCGACCGAGTTTTCGAACCGTTCAAGCGGCTGCACTCATCTGCCGATTATGAGGGTTCAGGAATCGGTCTCGCAGTCTGTCGACGAATCATCGACCGTCACAACGGATCGATCTCTGTGCAAAGCAATCCCGGAGTGGGCACCTCGTTTCACATCTTGTTGCCCAAAGAATCCAGAGCTTCCCAAGAAGTAGTTCCGCCAAAACGGCTTTCCCAAGCTGACAATCAAAAGGTTTCCGAATGACGAACGAATCTGTCGCCCGACTCCTCCTTGCCGACGATGACCCAGACGATCGCCTCATGGCGCGAGAAGCGCTCGAGGAATGCCGAGTCAAAAACACCCTCGATACCGTCGACGATGGCGAGGAGTTGCTCGAGTATCTACGGGGCGAGGGGCGATACGCGGAGAACCCGCCGCCACTTCCAGACATCATCCTTCTCGACCTCAACATGCCTCGGATGGACGGTCGTGAGGCGCTTGAACACCTAAAGAACGACCCCAAGCTCCGGCGCATCCCGGTGATCGTGCTGACCACAAGCCAGGCCGAATCCGACATCGTTGGAACCTATGACCTCGGTGTGAACTCGTTCATTACCAAACCCGTGACGTTCGATGCGTTGGTCGAGACCATGAAGACGCTCGGTGAGTACTGGATCCAGATCGTCAAGCTGCCATCAGAAGAAGTCCGTCAACGACATGCCGCATAGAGAACTTTCTACGAAAGTTCTTCTTATCGAAGATGATGAGGAGGACTTCATGATTACCGAAGACCTCCTCGATGACGCCGCGGGTTCCTACGAACTGACGTGGGTCACGAACCAAGACGAGGCGCTCGAACAGCTTGACGAGAACTCCTTCGATGTGTGTCTCATCGACTTCCGTCTCGGTGCCCAAACCGGTCTTGAGGTACTCCTTGCCGCCCGTGCGAAAGCCTCGACCCTTCCCTTCATCTTCCTAACCGGTCTCGCCGACGAAGAGGTCGACCGGGCCGTCATGGAAGCCGGTGCTGCCGACTACCTAGTAAAGAACGGCCTCACCACGGGTCTCCTGGACCGGACGATCCGGTACGCCTTCACCCAGTCGCGCACTCTTCAATCGCTGCGCGAATCCGAAGAACGGAATCGATCACTGGTCGATGCGGCTACCGACGGCATTGCCCTGCTCGACTCGACGGGGCAAATCATCGCAACAAACCCGGCTCTCGAGAGCATCTTTGGACTTCACGAAACCGAACTATGTGGGTCACACCTCGCCGAGCTGATTAGCGGCTTTCCAACAATCGATCCAGCGAACCACTCGAGTTCGGCAATCCGCAACCAGAGTGGTGGAGCAATGGGCCGCAACGGCGCCGTTCCCGTCGAGGTATCGCTCGCACCATGGCGCAGCACCGGCGATACGTTCTTTACCGCCATCGTGCGCGACGTCACCGAGCGCAACGAACTCACCAACAAGCTCAGTCATCAGGCCTACCACGACACCGTCACCGGGCTTGCGAACCGGTCGAAGTTCACCCAGCGGCTCAGCGAGAATCTGAGCCGAGCGCAACGCCAGGACGGTATCGCGGCCTTGGTGTTCCTCGACCTCGACGACTTCAAGCGGATCAACGATTCGCACGGACATGAGGTTGGCGACATGTTGCTCCGCGAAGTAGCGAGTCGGCTTCGCTCGTGTACCCGCGATCATGACCTGGTTGCCCGCTTCGGAGGCGACGAGTTCGCTATTTGTGCCGACTACCTAACGGGCGAGGCAAGCGAGGGCATCCGCCTTGCCGCTCGTGTGGTGCAGCTTCTGTCGGAGCCCTTCCACATTGGCTCCCTTCGTCTCGACATCACCTGCAGCGTGGGTGTCGCCATCGACAACGGCAGCGGTATCGATCCGGAGACATTCACGACTCACGCCGACGTTGCAATGTACGAAGCCAAGGACCTTGGTAAGAACACCTTCGCAGTCTTCGAAGACACGATGCATGAGCAGCTTCTCGAGCGGCTTGCGCTCGACAACGATTTCGCCCCCTCGCTTGAAAAAGGCGAGTTTGTGCTGGTCTACCAACCCCTTGTCGAACTCGAATCCGGCGAAATCTGTGGCTTCGAAGGCCTTTGCCGATGGGACCATCACGAGCACGGCCGGCTCATGCCCGACAAGTTCATCGGCCTCGCAGAAGCGAGTGGTCGGATCAGCGCCCTTGGCTCCTACGTCATCCGTCGAGCCTGCGAAGACGCCGTGCGCTTCACAACACTGACCGGCCGGTCGCCCTACGTGACGGTGAACGTCTCGCCGCGTCAGCTGGCGTCAAACGAAATCATCGATTCCGTCTTTGACGCACTTCAGGAAACCGGCCTCGACCCGTCGAGACTGGTGCTGGAGATTACCGAATCGGCGACGATGCTCGATTTCGATGTGGCGCTCAAACACCTTGAAGGTCTCAAAGAGCTTGGAGTGAAACTAGCGCTCGACGATTTCGGCTCGGGATTCTCTTCGCTCAATCTGCTTCACAAGCTGCCGCTCGATGTGGTGAAGCTCGACCGCCTCTTTATCAACGATGTCACCACCGACCACGGTGCGGGCCAGATCGTTCGTCTCATCGCTGAGATGTGTCATTCACTCGGTATTCGGGCGTTGGCTGAAGGTATTGAGACCGCCGAGGACGACCGGTTCGTTCGAGAGGCCGGGTTCGACCTTGCCCAGGGGTACCACTACGCACGTCCAGCCGATTTCGATGACGCAGTCCAGATGCTGCAGCAACCTTTCGCCGCGTAGCTCCCTACGGGTTGAGGCGGGTTCTGGTCCAGTCTTGATCTGACCGTACATACAGGATGCGATCGTGCATCCGGTTCAGCCGACCCTGCCAGAACTCAACGCGTTGCGGCTCGACTCGATAGCCGCCCCAGTGCGGCGGACGGGTGACCTCTTTGCCGTCCCACTGTGCTTCGAGGTCGGCGAAGCGTTGCTCCATAGTCTGACGGTCGGCCACGGGGCGACTCTGATCTGACGCCCACGCTCCCAGCTGGCTGCCGCGGGGCCGAAGCGCAAAGTACGCATCAGAAACCGACTCATCGACTCGCCGACACCGTCCGCTTACCCGCACTTGCCGGTGCAGCTGGAGCCAACTAAAGGTGAGGGCCGCCAGGCCAGTGGCATCGATATCGCTACCCTTACCGCTCTCGTAGTTGGTGTAGAACAAGAAACCTGCGGTCTCGCCGGAGCGGTCAAGACCCTTCAACAACACGTTTCGAGCACTTGGTGATCCGTCGGAATCGACGGTGCTGAGCACCATGGCGTTGGGTTCGGTGCAGCCAGCCTCTTGAGCTTGGGCAAACCACGCATCAAACGCGGCAAGAGGATCCGCGTCGAGATCGTGAGGTTCAATACCGGTCGCTTCGTATTCTTTGCGAAGCCGGGCGAGCTCTTCAGAACGCTCGTCGAAGCTCATCCGCCGCTAACGGGAGGAAGGAAGGCGACCTCATCGGCATCGGTGACAGCGTCGCCAAGCTCGGCCGGTTCGCCGTTTACCCACACGCGACATGTCTGAACGACGCCGGCGAATTCGGCGCCGTAACGTTCGTTGGCGGCGTCGAGAACTTCACCGACGGTGGTACCGGGGACCGTGTCGGACCCGACGCCCGCCGCTACTCGTACCGATGCAAAGAGCCGAATTTTTGCCACATTGGGAGTGTAACGGGGTCGGGTTTTCAACGGGATGTCAGACCACTCATTCAGGAATCTGGTCGGTAGGCTCAATTTCGGAGGAAATATGCCGTTGAGTCCATTAATGGAAGAGCTATCACGGGTCACTGTTCCCGACTACCTAACCGATCTTGCTGCCCGTCCAATGGACGAAATCCGGCTCATGCGCGCCGAATGTCAAGAGCTTGAAAGCGGAACCTCTTATGTGCGGCGCATGGCGCAAGGCCGCCTCGATATTGCTGGGGGCGAGCTCACTCGCCGTCGCAATGGTGGAGCGAAGGGTGACCTGACCGAACTTATTGGTCGTCTCCCCGAACTTCTCACCGACCAAGGGCCCACCAGCACCGGTACGCCACGCCCTCCTTCGGGCATGGAACCGGCCAAGGGCCTCACCGTCGAACTCGAACAAGAGCTCGAAACCATCTTCTCCGCATCGGCGATCTCGTCGGTCGTCGACATGGACGTCGCCGAACTGGCAGCGCTCGTCGAACGCCTCGAAGGCTTCGAACACCGAGTGTCAAACCACCGCCGTTCGCTCTTCACCACCATCGACACCCTCCAGGCAGAGATCACCCGTCGGTACAAAACCGGCGAAGCAAACGTCGACGCGTTACTGCAATAACCCGCTCGTTCCGGGTGGGGGTCGCCAACAGCGGAGCTCTCGCGCATCCGCGCTAAAGCCCGTGATCCACAACGCGTCAGCTCGCGGGAAGGGGTAGCTGAAGCCACGCTCGGCGATCGGTCAACTCGATGTCGACGACCCATTTGATCCACCAAGGTCCGCGACGGTTCGGAGCGACGACCCGAACCGGTGCGCCGTGGCCCCGTCGAAGAGGATCGCCGTCGTATCCAAAGCACAGGAAGACATCGTTCGCGTCGCTGCGAGCAAAGAGTCGGCTGTACCCGGTCGACGAGGTGACCTTGACGCTTCGGCCGGGACTATCCGACAGCACACTCTCGAGCGACACCACGTCCCAGCGTTGCTGGCTTCGCCAACCATCGGTGCAGTCGAGCCATGCGACCAACGGTTCGGTGCGTGCCGCGAGCGCCGCTAGGTCGACCGACTCGCCCTCGATGCGAAGATCCCACGTGTCGAGGTCGACCCGCGGTGCGGTGTCGTTGATCCACTGCATCCTGGGCATCTTGTCGGGCTCGAATGACGCGATTTCGTGCGAACCCGTCCCCGCTCGTTTTCGGCCAGCGGCAGCCAGAACGACTTCCTGGGTGCCGTAGATCGCCGCCCCAGCGCTGGCCAAACCGACCGCCGACAGCATCGCTCGACGATCGAGGTCAACCAGTTTGGGTTTCGATGGACGACTGGCCGCGTGCCAAAGAAAGAAGGGGATACCGACGAATCCAAACAACAGGTGGGTCCACATCGCCGCCCAGTACCCGATGCCCCACCAAAGTGCGGTGGTGTGCAACCAACCCAACACAACGCCGCTCAGCAACATGAGACCAAAGAGGGTCGACACCCATCGCGTCATCCGACCCCGCTTGAAGCCCGTCCGCACCGATCCCCGCACTTTGAGCGGCACGACGAGGACCAGCGTGAATCCTGCGATGGCATGAATCGTTGCGGCGATCCAGGCCTTGTCGAGCGCGAGCAACCACGACCCAAGGCCCGTCACGATCAGGACGACGAAGAGGACCTCGAGCACGACGTTTACCTGCCGCGCCGTCAGTCCGAAACGTTGACGAGTCCTGCTGCTTACGAAGGAA
The DNA here is from genome assembly GCA_937934655.1 of uncultured Acidimicrobiales bacterium. GTDB lineage: Bacteria > Actinomycetota > Acidimicrobiia > Acidimicrobiales > SHLQ01 > CALLQB01. The sequence goes on from CALGZB010000147.1 coordinate 28,666, forward strand.
GCCTTGAAACTCATAAGAAAACGGTAATACTTAGAGTCAACTCTAAGTCAAGGGATATCTGGTACGTATCTCTGCGGCAAGCAAGGATTCTCGACATGGCCGAAACCGACGACCTGCTGACCATCGGCGAGGTGGCATCGATCAGCAACACGCCGGCGACGACGTTGCGGTACTACGAGAAGTGTGGCCTCAAACCGTCGGGTTACCAAGGCGCTCGCCCGTGACCAGGTTGCGCTTATAGATGTCGAGATCGAAAAGTTGCAGATGGCCCGTCGCATGATGCTCGCCGCTTCGCACTGCCGATGCCCGACCCTCGAACGTTGTGCCTGCGGATCGATGGACGATGTCACCGCCGAATTGCGAGCCTTTCTCGTCGCCGAACACGCTGTTGCCGAAAGCCCGTAGTGCTAGCTAGCCAGCGAGCGGCGATTGCAGATTCTCGACTGGCTGAAGGATCCGCTCAGTAACTTTCCGCCTCAAGAGCATGGCGACCCGCACCAGCGGCGGTGCCTGGAACCAAACCCCCGGTTTTCTGTGTTCTTTCAGGACATACCTCACATATGTCGCGGGACATACCTCACAGTTTATGAATGCCTGGAGTTGTGCCTATGAGTGTGAAACGTCTGGTCGTGTCGATCGATCCTTCGTCTGTGAACGTGTCCGAGTTTTGTGTTTCGCACGGGATCAGCCGCTGGTTGTTTTATGACCT
>CALGZB010000148.1 GCA_937934655.1 uncultured Acidimicrobiales bacterium
ATTCCGGTTGCCACGGTGCGCGGGTGGATCGACGACCTCCCCGCGTACGTAATGGATCAGGTGGCTGGCGAGGAGCACTTTGGCCAGCTCGGTGGCACCCCAACGAGCGACGCCGACCGAGAGAGCGCGGTCGACGATTACCTTTCGATCCTGGCCCGGATCCACAAGCTCCCTATCGAGCCATTTGTCGAAGCCGGAATCAGTCGGGCCGATGATCCATCCCAAGCAGGGCTTATCGGCCTCGCCCGCTACGAAGAGCACTACCGCAATCTCAAAGATCATCACGACCCCTTCCTCGAGTTCTTCCTCGGGTGGCTCCGTCGCAACCCGGTGGACTCGAAGGGACGCGAGGCACCCATCGTCTGGGACTCGGGCCAGTTTCATCATGGCGACGGCAAGATCATCGCGGTTCTCGACCTCGAACTTGGACACATCGGCGACCCGATGATGGACCTGGCCGCATGGCGCATGCGCGACACGGTTGTCGGCTACGGCGACATGGATACGCTCTACAGCCGTTACGAGGAACTCTCGGGCGAACCGGTTGACATCGATGCGATTCGGTGGCATCACATCGCCTTCACGTTGGCGAACCAACTGGCGTACAGCTCGGCGTTAAAGAACCCGCCGCAACCGTCGGATTTGATGACGAATCTTCAGTGGTGTTACGAGACCAACCTCTTCGCCACCGAAGCGCTGGCCGATGAGCTTGGCGTCGATCTCCCCACGGTCGAGGTTCCACAACAGCGCAGCTCTGAAGCCGAGCCAGCGCATCTGCATATGGTCCGGGCACTGCGCAACGTAGCGTCCGATGATCGGTTTCTCCAGCATGAGCTGCGGACGTTGTTCCGTCTTTCGCGCCATCTTCAACGGCGCGACGAAATTGGCGATGCAGTCGCTGAAGCCGACCTCGATGACCTCGAGACGCTCCTTGGAAGCCGGCCGGACACCTGGCGCGAGGGCGAGGCAAAGCTCGAACGATTCGTCCTCGATGACGAGGGTCGCCACGACGCCCAGATTCTGCAGGTCCTGCATCGGCGCAATCTCCGAGCGCACATGCTGTTGGGTCCGGCAGACTCCGCCATGACCCATCACCACGTGATTCAGCGTTTCTCGTAGGCCGAAACGCAACTGGGCCCTTTGACCCATATTCCACGAACGTGGGCCGAACGACTCAAGCCTGCTGCTCGAAATCCGATGGACCTGAACGTGGTTCGCCTCGCACCAGCGAAGCGAACTGCATCTATTCAGAAAAGTCACCTCGCGGCGCTCGCCCCGTGAGGCCAGCAGCAGGAAGGGCCAAACCAGAACGTGACAAGCCAGCATCACAACGAGACACTCGATGTTGCGCCGCTGAAGCCCGCCGACTCGGAGATCGCCGGCGCTCAGATCGGCCCCGATCTGTTCATCGATGACTTGGTTGTTCACGATCTTGAACTCGACCTCACCGACCGCCTTGAGGAATCGATCGGGCAGTCGTTCAAAACGTCTTGGGACCTGCCCGAGTCGAGCCGCTATTGCGGGTGGCGATTACGGGTAAAGCGCCTTCTCGATATTTCGCTCGCTTTGGTCCTTGCCGTGCTGCTTGCACCGGTCCTGGCTTGTGTGGCTCTCGCCGTCGCTCTCGAGTCGACCGGACCGGTACTTTTCAAGCAAACCCGAATTGGCCGCAACGGTTCTTCGTTCGTCATGTGGAAGTTCCGCTCGATGAACGTGGATGCCGAGGCTCAGCTTGCCGCCGACCCGGCGATGCGTGCGGCCTACCGAGACAACGACTACAAGTCTCCGACGTCAAATGACCCTCGAATAACCCGGATCGGCGGGTTCCTCCGTCAAAGCAGTCTCGACGAGCTACCCCAACTCGTTAGCGTTCTACGTGGCGACATGAGCCTCGTTGGTCCCCGTCCCGTTGTACCCGATGAACTCATCCGTTCGCGCCACAGCGACGCATATGTCTATGCAACCCCGGGCATTACCGGCCTTTGGCAGGTTGAGGGCCGAAGCAGCGTCGGCTATCCCGAACGTTGCGCATACGATAACGATTACGTCGCTGACTTCTCGCTCACACGCGACCTCCAGCTTCTCCTGCGAACCATCCCAGCCGTGCTGTGGTGCCGAGGCGCCCACTAGCTCCAGTTGCTAGGCGAACGCCAGCAACCGGGCAGGGTTCTCTACGATCAGAAGATCGATATCGGCATCGCTAAGGCCGCGCTGTTTCAGCCGGGGCACCACGTTGGTGACGAGGTGGTCGTACCCAAGACCTCCATAGGCATGCAGGCGGTGTTTGGTAGCGATGTCGTGCGACAGCAGGACCTGCTGCTCAAAGCCGTTCTCGAAGTGCCACAGCACCACATCCATCCGCTCCGCATCGGACGGCATGTCGATGCTCGGATTCGGTGGGTACCAAGAGCTCTCGTTGCCGAACAGGTCGTACTCGAGGTAGCAGCCGGTTGCCGCCATCTCGGCCAGCCAACCGCGATCGATGCACGTGCGATCGATATGGCAGATGGTGGTGCGACTCAGGTCGCCACCTTCTTCGTCGACGATTCGGGCGATGTCGACCGGGCATTGCGGGTCGCGGCCGGGGTGCACCATAAGGGGAGCACCCGTTTCGATCTGTGCAGCGGTTGCGGCCCGTAAACTCTTCTCTTCGTTGGGCAGGAACGGGTAGGTGCAGCCGATCTCGCCGATAAGCCCTGCCTTCACCGCGGTGCCATCGACCCCGACCGTTATGTCACGCACGATCTCTTCGGTAATTGCATCGGCCGAAAGCTCAGCCATGTCAGGCGGGTGCGTTCCGCCGAGGTAATAGCCGGCGCCCATGATGATGTGCGTATCGGTGGCTTCGGCGATTCGTACCAAAGGACCCGGGTCGCGGCCAAGACCGTTGTTGGTTGGGTCGACGATGGTGCGCCCACCGGCTGCCGTGAAGCGCTTGAGCTCGGCGATGGCCAACTCTTCGCAGTCCAGCTGAACGTTGTGGTGGTTCGACGTCCAGTGGTAGGCAACCCAGCCTCGGTTCTCGAGGGTGATCTGCTCGTCGGAACGATCAAGGTCATCGGGGCCGGGCGGGTCGACGTACATAAACGAGCCGTCCATCAAGACGTGATCGTGGGCCAGCGTGATGCCCAGTTCATTCGCCGCAACCGGGCCCAACACCGTCTGGGCGAGCCCGTTCATGGCGCTCAGGACAGCACCGCCCGTGCGCTGATCTCTACCAGGAGTCCTTCGAACGCCAGATCAACGCCGCCAACCAGAGTGGCCGATGGGCCAGGGGCGTTGAAGAACTCGGCGCGGGCTTCGCCTGCGGCCGGGCGGTAGCGAATGTCGGTGAGGAAGATGTCGAGCGACACGATGTCGTCGAGGGTCCCACCTGCAGCGGTGACGTAGCTTTCGATATGGCGCAGGCACTGGCGGCACTGTTCCAACGGATCGTTCGGGCCTACCAGCTCGCCGTTATCCATCGAGATCTGTCCGGAGATGAACAGGAGGTCGCCGACCCGTATGCATTGCGATCCGGCTCGCAGGTCGGCTGGTTCGCCAACGTTGGGAATCGAGATGCTTTCGCGTTTTGTCATGGTGAGCTCCGTTCGGTGGTTGCTGGCCCAAGGACGTGATCGAGAACGTAGTTCGAGAACTCATGCACGGTGCGCTCCTCGGCGGGGGAGTAGCGGCTTAAACCGGTCATTCGTCCTCGAAGTCCTCGGTGCACAATCTCGCACACACCCTTGTCTTCTTCGAGAAACAAATCCATCGACGGGTAGTACTTCTCCTCGACTTCGGTTTCGAAGTCGGGCCGATCGATGGTGGATTGCGGGAAGCAGCACCACGAGGTGATGCGCGTCCACTCGGGTCCTTCCGGGAAGTACTGGTGGAACGTGATGCGGTCGGGAGGCACGTTCAGCAGCAGATGCGGGTACTGAATGATGAAGTGGGTCGACTCGTTATCTTCGGGCGACAACCCCTCGACAAACGGAAGGGTGTGATTGCGCGGCACGTACAGCCCGTTCTCGTTGTCGCTGCTGTTGATGGCGTAGACCATTGGTTCGCCACCAGCCTTGAACTCGGTCCGTTTGGCTCCTGGGTAGAACCGGTCGAGTGACTCTCGGTGCACCGTCCGCACGTGGTAGCCCTCTCGTGAGTTCTCGACCCAGATCTTCCAATTCGCGTTGAAGTGGTTCTCCCACTTCTTCGTGACCGTCATATCCTCCATCCGGTAGCTTGCGAGGCGCTCGACCAGCCCGCCCAGCGATTCGAGGAGCGACATCGCGTCGGGGTCGAAGTTGATGAACACGAACCCGGCCCAGGTTTCGGCTCGAACCGATGGCAGGTTGTGAAGCGTCTTGTCGAAGTTGTCGGCGTCCTGCATGGAAGGGGTGGCCAGCAGTCGGCCATCGAGGGCGTAGGTCCAGGCGTGGTACGGGCAGGTGATCTTCTTGCAATTGCCGCTGCCTACCAACAGCTCGGACCCCCGATGGCGACATGATGCCGACAGGGCTCGGATCTGTCCATCGGCGTCGCGAAGTATGATGAGCGGCTCTTCGAGAATGTCGAGCCGAACATAATCGCCCGGGTTCGGAATCTCTTCTTCACGGGTGGCTACCAGCCACTTCTTCAGGAAGATCGTTTCGACTTCGCGGTCGTACCAGTCCTGTGAGAAGTAGACATCGCGCGGCAGTGGCGATGCCTGCTCGATGGGACGACGCGTTTCGGCGTACCTCGCTGGATCGAAGATGTCGCTACTCGCCATAGAGTTCCCCCACCAGCAAAAGTAGTGTCAGGCGTCACAAGCGGCCACTTCTTGGAGTCGCAGCTTCTACTGTGCGGGAAAGCAAGGATCGGACCAATGAGCCCAATGAACCCGATGACGACCGTGGTGCACAACCAGACCGACGAGTACGACGTGTACATCGGCCGCGAGGTTCCCGAGATGGGGATCGACGGCAGCAAGTGGGGCAACCCGTTCATCATGAACGACGAAAGCGACACCGAACGCGACCGGGCCATTTCCGAGTACCGCAACTGGATCGTCGACCAGCCACAACTCATGGCCTCGCTCGAAGAACTACGAGGCAAACGTCTGGCCTGCTGGTGTGCCCCAAAGCCCTGCCACGGCAACGTGCTGGTTGAGCTACTCGGCTGAGCCGCGAACAGCTCGGGGCAACTTGCGAGTCGCCTACCTGGACGAAGCCATCGAGCGGTAGGTTCACCTTCACATGACGATGACTCCTGCGCCACAACACATCACTGGCATAGACACGACGCGGTGAATCAACCAGTTCGCACTGCCCTTGCGTTGACCCTTGCGCCGTTTGTGGCGCTTGGTCTGGCCCGATTCGCCTATGGGCTGCTTCTCCCGCCGATGCGCGACGACCTTGGATGGAGCTACGGCCTGGCTGGAGGCGTGACCACTGC
>CALGZB010000149.1 GCA_937934655.1 uncultured Acidimicrobiales bacterium
ACCTTCTCAAGCTACGTACCGCCAGAAGCGCGCGAGATCGAGTTGGGCGACGCGATCTCGATGGCAGGCGAAGACCATCCCGCGCACACCCGCATCCGAGGTGCGGTCAATCGGCGATTTACCGCTCGAGCCATGAACGAGTTCGAAGCGACCGTTCGGGTCATCGTCGAGCAGTGCTTTGACCACTCAATCGAAGAATGCGCTGGGCAAGGCGAGGTCGACATGGTCGAGGGGCTCGCGGCGAGAATCTCTTCGAGAGTCATCGCAGAGCTCATTGGGATACCCGACGAAGATGCCAGCCTTATGCGCGACTGGACTCGAGTGCAGTCTGCGTTCAACGGGGCAAGCTTCTGGCTTACCGGTGCGGACGACCCCAACATCGAGCGATACACCCGCATCACCGCCGACATCGGGGCGGAAATGCAGGAGTACTTCGCCGCGCTCTACGACGAGCGCGCCGCGTCACCCCAAGACGACCTCCTCACCCACATCATCGAGTCAGGTCTCGAGCGCCAGGAAGGCATCGCGCTCGCCAAGATGCTGATGCTGGCCGGCAACGACACCACGATGACGCTCATGAACAACATCGCAACGTGCCTGATCGATCACCCGGATCAAGACCGAATGCTGCGCTCCCAACCCGAACGCGTGCCCGCTGCCCTCGAAGAAACGCTGCGCGTTGCACCGTCGATTCGCTGGAGCCCCCGGACGGCCACCCGTGACTGTGAGGTGGCGGGCGTCCCGATCAACAAAGACGAGGGTGTGGTGTTCTGGATCGGCTCGGCCAATCGAGATGAGCGAGCGTTTACGGATCCCGACGCGTTCGACATTGCAAGACCCACCGAATCGCGGATGGTGTCATTCGGAATCGGCCCCCACGTCTGTCTCGGCATGTTTCTCGCCCGAATGGAGGGCCGACTGTTCCTCGAAACGCTTCTCGACCGCACAATTGGCATGGAACGTACGAGCGATGACATGCCGCCGATTCCAACGCCCGCATTCTTTGGCGTCACCAAACAACTCGTACGACTCCTCCCACGCTGACATGTATTCGATACGACGAAGGACTCTCTTATGACCACAGGCCAAGACGCTGGCGACAACCCGATGTATGAGCCCCGCTATCAGGAGATCGCCACGTTCATGCGGGCGCCGTTTCAACCCGATCTCGAAGGCGTCGACATTGCCATGTATGGCGTGGCTTACGACGGTGGCGTCACCAACCGTCCGGGTGCCCGGCATGGTCCTCGTGAGATCCGCAACCAGTCGTCGCTGATGCGGGCCATCAACCACGCCACAAAGGTCAACCCGTTCGACGGCCGCGTCGTTGCCGACGTGGGCGATGTTCGTTTCAGCCAGATCTACGACAACGCTGCCGTAAACGCCGACATCGAAGCCTTCGTACGGCGCATTGTCGATGCGGGCGCCATCCCGCTTGCTGCGGGCGGCGACCACTCGATCACCTACCCAATCTTCCGAGCGTTGGCCACGCCTGCCGAGCCCATCGGCATGATCCATATCGATGCCCACACCGATACCTGGGGACCATTTCGGGGCGAGAAGTTCCACCACGGCTCGCCCTTCCGCCTGGCCTGCGACGAAGGCCTGCTCGATCCGCACCGAACGATTCAGATCGGCATTCGCGGCGCCCAGAACTGGGCCGACGGGTGGGATTACTCGGCCGAGCAGGGCATGCGTGTGGTGTTCATCGAAGAGTTCGAAGAGATGGGGGTGCAGGCCGTGGTGGAAGAAGCGCGAAAGGTTGTGGGCGACGGCCCTACCTACATCAGTTTCGATGTCGACGGCATCGACCCCGTGTACACACCCGGAACCGGCACACCCGAGGTGGGCGGCATCACCACACGGGAGGCGCTGCGAATGCTTCGAGGCTTTGGCGGTCTCAACCTGATCGGCGGCGACGTGGTGGAGGTCTCTCCCCCATTCGACCCCACCGGCAACACCGCCCTCGTAGGCGCCACCCTGATGTACGAGATCCTGTGCCTGCTGGCCCAGTAGATCTTGCTCCGTGAATCTGGCCTGGTAAGACTGCCTGGTCTCTACTCTTCGTCCAGAGTCTCGACACCGAGGTAGCTGGCGTCGAGGAGTGCCCGGTTGTTCATCAGCTCGGCCGAGGTGCCCGACATCGCCAGATCGCCGTGGCTGAGCACATAGGCCCGGTCGGCTACTTCTAATGCCAGGTCCACGTGCTGCTCAACGATCAACACTGCGGCGTTGGTTTCATCGGCGATCCGACGAACCACCGGCATCAGGTTCTCGTAGATCACCGGGGCGAGCCCCAGGCTCATCTCGTCGACCATCAACAGCTTTGGTTCGGCGATGATGGCCCGGCCAATAGCCAACATTTGCTGCTCGCCACCACTCAGCAGTCCTGCCCTTCGAGTCATCAACTGGCCGAGGGCCGGAAAGAACGAGACGGCTCGATCGACATCGACCTTGCCGCGGGTCTTCGCCAGTTCGAGGTTCTCGCGGACCGTCAACTGAAAGAGGATTCCGCGGTTCTCCGGAACGTGAATAACACCCCACCGCGCAAGCTTGTGCGCCTGTCGCAGTCGCGGCACCGAACGACCCAGCACTTCGACCGAGCCACCGAGGACCTGACCCATGCCCGAGATGGTGGTGAGCGTCGTGGTCTTTCCTGCCCCGTTTGGGCCGAGCAGCGCTACAACTTCGCCCGCATCGACATGCATACTCAACCCACGGACCACGGCGACACCGTCGTAGCCCGTGTCGAGATCGGTGATGGTGAGAACTCGATCGCTCATGAGTCGCCTGCCGAACGTCCGAGGTATGCGGCGATGACTTCGGGGTCGCTACGCATCTGTTCGGGCGTACCCGAAGTGATGAGCTCGCCGAACACCAGCATATGGATGTGGTCGCACACCCGGAGCACCAAGCCCATGTCGTGGTCGATAAGCAGCATTGTGTAGCCATCGTCGACGAGGGCCCGCAGTTGGTCGCCGAACCATTGGGTTTCGTTCTTATCGAGCCCGGCCGCGGGTTCATCGAGCAGAAGGATCTTTGTGGTGCTGGCCACCAGCGCACGGGCGACGCCCACCATCTTGCGCTGCCCCTGCGAGAGCTCGCGTGGTTGACGGTCGGCAATATCGGTCATCTCGAGCTGCTCGAGTACTTCGGCGACCCGATCGTGCCGAGCACTCGGACGGAAGAAGTCGCGAACGGCGCCGCCTACTGTCAGGCGCTCGGAAGCAACGCCAAGGTTGGCTCGAACCGAAATATCATCGAAGAGTTCAAGTGTTTGCCAAGTACGGCTCAAACCCTGATGGGCCAGCACGTGCGGAGCGAGGCCCGAAATCGACTGGCCTTCGAGCAGAACATCGCCGCTCGCATTGTCGGGAAGAAAGCCCGTGACCGCATCGATGAAGGTGGTCTTTCCCGCACCGTTTGGCCCGATGAGCCCGGTCAGCTGACCCTTCTCACAGGTGAGGCTCACATCGTTTACCGCAAGCAAACCACCGAAGCGAACAGTCAGCCCGTCGGTACGAAGAATCGGAGTGGTCATTGGCCGGCTCTTAATGCTGCAGGGTCGAGCGGTCCGAGACCCATCTTGGAACGCACCCAGTTGACCACCTGGTGGAACTGTTTGCGCTGGAATCCGTCGATGCCCTCGTTGTTGAACACGGCGGTTGCCACCAGGAAGAAACCTGCGACGTACGCCGTATAGGGGCCAATATCGAATAGGTACTCGTCGGACAAGACGATGCCGATTCCCGACGCGTAGAGCGTGCCCGCCGTGACAGCACCACCGATGGTCGAGATACCGCCGAGGTACGCGAACGCCAAAGCGGTTAGCGAGGCAAAGATACCGAACGAGTCCGGCCCGTAGCTTCCGAGCTTGTAGGCGGTAAGCACACCGCCGAGCGCCGCAAAGAAACTCGAGATACCGAATGCGGCGAGTTTGATACTGGCGACGTTGACGCCCGCTGCAGCCGCAGCTCGCTCGTTCACACGTACCGCCAACATCTGTTCGCCGAGCCTCGAACGACGAAGGCGCATGACCGCCAAGCAACATGCGGCGGTTAGGACAAAGACAAAGATACCGAATCCCGCTGTGGGGATCTTGTCGTCAGAGAAAAAGAAGTCGCTGGTCGGTCCGAAGTCGAAACCAAAGATCTCCGGAGGGTCGCTGTTCTTGCTTGACCGGTCGAGGCCGAACCAACCGGTGCGGTTAAAGAAGATCTCCTCGATGGCGAGCCCGCTAGCCAAGGTCACAATCGCCAGACTGGCGCCTCGGGTTCGCAGCGAAGGCAATGCGGCGACCAGTCCGAAGCCAATACCGCAGAGGATGGCCAACGGCATCGCAACCAGCATCGGCATGCCGGCGGAGGTTCCGAACGAACCGACACCGAAGGCCGCCACACCGGCGATGGCCATCTGCATCAGCGAGATCTGTCCGACGTAACCGGTGACGACCACAAACGACAGCGCCAGGATCACACCGATCATCGAGTTAGTCATCGCGGCTCGATATTGGAACGGAGCAAACACGGTCAGGGCAAACGACACGATCATCAAAAGCGCATATCCCGAGGCACGCCAGCGCGTGATGACCGGAGCGAACGCCTCAGGGAGACGGCCTTCAACCAGAGCGCCTCGAGATGGCAGCGACTCGCCGCGAATGACCATGGCCAAAGCGATCACCACGAACGGGAGGGCACGACGGATACCGACATTGGGCAACCAGTCCCACTCGAATTCGACCCGAAAGAGCTGCCCATCGAGCATGCCAAGAGCGATGCCCGCAGCAGCCGCAATCACAAACGACGACATCCGGCCGAGTAGTGCTGCACCAAGCGACGAGATCAGAAGCACAGTGAACAGCAGCGGCGTAACCCCGGTGATCGGGGCCACCAGGATGCCAAAGAGACCGGCGAGCACCGACGCCAAGACCCAGCTGACACCAGCCTGAAAGTCGGCGTTGAATCCGAGGAGCGTCGCGAACTGTTCGTTCTCGGCGGCGGCGCGTGTGGCCACGCCAAACTTGGTGAACTTGAACAGTGCCCAGAGCGCCACCGTGATCAAAATGACTGTTCCGAGGAGCCAGAACCGGTCCTCGTTGATGCGCACGCCGGCGACGTCGACCGGGTCGTTCGGAAAGATCGGATCGGCTTGTTTCGCCCGAGCGCCGAACCGCAGCACCACGGCGGCTTGCAAGAACAACATGATGCCGACCGAGGCCACAACCTTGGCGAGCACAGGTGCGTACCGAAGCGGACGAAAAACCGCGTAGTGAGCAATGAGGCCAAGCAGCGCTGCCGTAAGCAACGCGATGAGCATTGCCCACCCCTTCGCCATCGGAGCCCCGCCCCCGAGATCGACCATGGTGGGGATATCGAAGATCTCGACGTCGAACAGACCCTCGATGGGCGCCACCGGGTTCGGTAGCGGCGGAATCGGGTACATGCCATCGTCGAAGAGCGAAATGTACACGTAGGTCACATAGGTGGCGATGGCACCGTGACCAAAGTTGATAACACCTGAAGCCCGGTACGCCACGACGAGCCCAATAGCCATCGCTGCGATGATCGCCCCGGTGCCGAGCCCCAACACACTGGGCTGGAAGTAGACAGCCGGATCGACGAACGCAGCGATCAACCAGACAAGCGCGAGAAGGCCTCCAAGGGCCACACCCACCCGTTGTGCTCTACTCAGCGATTGCAACATAGAAGAATCTCGCGGTGGCGGTCGGCCCACTCGCCGACCACCACCGAATGAGATGAATTACTCCAGCAGGAAGTCGAGTTCGCTGAAGTCGAGCGTGGTGAATCCACCTGGAGCCACCATCGTTCCATCAACCACGTCGACCATGAGCGGCGACTGGTTACAGGCGCCGGTCCAAGCCGACGGTCCGGGGCAGGCGACCGGCGGGAAGCCGAGCACGTCATCGTTTGAGTAGCTGTTGAGCACCTCGATGACCGACGCATCGGTGGCATCGATGCCACCTGCTTTCACGAGTGCATCGTAAGCGATTTGGGTGTTGGCAATCGCCCAACCGGCCAAACCGGCTGCCTGTGCGTTGCTGTCACCGTAGGTGTCGAGGATGCGAGCGATTTCGGCCACGTCTTTGCCGTCGACGGTCGGAGCAGATGAAACCACAGGTCCGGACCAACCATCGAGAACACCGGATTCAACAGTGTCTTGCCCCATGCAGAGGTCGTTGGCAAACAGGTCGCCCTCATAGCCAACCGTCGCAACGCCGGCTGACGAAGCACCACACTGGGCACCATCGGCAAGAACAAACAGCCAGGAATCGTTCTCGGTGTTCGCTGCCGATACGGGCCCGGTGAGGTCGGGTTCGAAGCCGAGCGGAATAACTTCGTTGATCGCGATGCCGTTGGATTCAGCGATGAGCTCGAGCACCGGGATAAACGGTTCGAAGGCCGGGTCGTCGGCGATGAACAGGCTCATGGTTTCGATCTCTCGCTCTTGTGATGCGAACACGAAGAAGACCTGTGCCAGACCGGGTAGGCCCGGATCGAAGACGTAGCTGTTGGGGATGAAGTAATCGACGAAGTCGTTGCCGAGGGTGATCGCGGGCTTGCCAGCTTCGCTGGTGATGGCCGATACGGCAGCACTGTTGCCGAGGAAACTGCCGACCAGAATCAAGTGGACCGAGTCATCGTTGACGAACTGCTGGGCGCACGCAACGTGGCCCTCGGGTGCATCGCCTGCGCCGCAGATGTCGAGTTCGACGGGATGACCATCGATGCCACCGAGTTCGGTGTTCGCGTAGTCGACGAAGGCCTGCGCTGCTGAGCGAACCTCAGGGAACGACAGAAGCTCTTCATCCTGAGCGATCAGGCCGAGCTTGACGGGATCCATCGAATCGTCAGCCATTGCACCGTCGGCGGGTACTTCTTCGGCTGGTTCGTCTGCTGGCTCTTCGTCGGCAGGTTCATCGTCGGCCGGCTCTTCGTCAGCCGGCGCATCATCAGCTGTCTCGTCGGCTGGCGCGTCGTCGGTGGCGGTATCGCCTCCGTCGTCGCTGCTGCCGCAAGCGGCGACAAGCATTGCCATCGCTGCCAGGACGGCAAGTAGCCGCCAGAGTTTTGTTGTTGTTCCCATTTCTGTTCCCCTCGTAGAGACCGGGCTTAGCCGGGCGTCAATTGTGACATTACTACCAATCATGGGCGATTTACCCATCTTTCGCTTGCAAGAAACATGAACTGCCAGTGAATTCCTTGCCGGGAGGCACGTTGTCCCAGATTCCGGCAGAGATCTTGCATTGCTATCCGCATTCGCTGGGAGCCCGCAACCACTATCGCCCACCCCAGCCGAAGTCTTCCTTCGCCACCCGCAGGTACGGGAGGGTATCGATGGTGCCGATGCCGGGCAGCGCCCGAAGTTGGTCGAGGAGCTCGGCCAGATGGTCGGCGCCTTCGAACCACATCTCGGCGGTGACATCGAACCGACCAAGCGTCCGCGCCACCAAGGTCATCTCGGGAAGCTTGACGAGCTCATCAACGGTGTCGCCGACCGGCCCGCTGACTTTGATGGCTAAGCCAGCGAAACCGCCGATGTCCATCGCTGCGGCCGACGGCTGCGCCTGGATCGTAACGATGTTCGAGTCGAGCAGGTCGATGACCCGGTCACGAGCAGCGGCCTGCGAAAGGCCGACTCGCTCGGCAAGAAACGCATAGCTTGCTCGACCGTCGGCCAGCAGCTCGCCCACAAGGCGCCGATCGATGTCATCGAGCACTCGGTGTTCGGCGGTATCGCGCGCAACCGGCTTTGCGTCGCGGTTCCCGACACCGCTCCAGTCTTGTTTGTCGTAGTGAAGGACGGTGGCGGTTTGTATCCGCCGAACGCTCTCGAGCACTCGGACCCAGTCGAGCGCTTCAAGGAGGTGATCGGCGTCTCGACAACGGAACTCGACGAGCAGATCGAACCGGCCTGCGCCAAGAACCACAAACACCGCTTCATCGATCTCGCCGATGCGGGCCGCCGCCTTGTCGAGCTCGCCATGCACTTCGAGAAACGCAAACGCAAAGACGCCGAGTCCGAAACTCATCGGGTCGACACGACCAGTAACCGACACGATGTTCTCTTCGAGGAGCCTTTGCACGCGCGTACGCACGGTCGCCTGACTTAGGCCAACTGTCGGTGCGAGGGCGGCATACGTGGCTCGGCCGTCGTTGATCAGCTCGCCGATCAATGCCCGGTCGACATCGTCGAGGAGCGGCGTGTCATGACCCAATCCGTCAGACACCGTCGGCTCCAGCCGGTTTTGGCTTCCAGTCGAACGAGGGGGCGTGCGGGTAGGGGTCCTCATGGCCGAGCTGCCACAGTTCGATCACGTTGCCCCACGGGTCGCGGCAGTAGGCCGTCCAGGCATCGTTATCGTCGCCCTCAACCGAATGTTCGATGGGCGGGTGAGGGAATGTGAGCTGGTCTTTCAGTTCCTCATACGTGGCCATCATGTCGTCGACCATCAAGCTGATATGGGCGAACCCAAACTCATTGACTGCGCGGTTCTCATCGGGCATCGTCGCCCGAGGCGAATCGAACTCCCACATCTCGAGCAGGCCATAACCATGCCGCAAGATCCAGCCACGAGCCTGAACGCCGGGAAGTTCGGTGATCGCGTCGGCGGCGGGGCTCGACTCGATGGGGCCATATTGGACCTTCTCGAAGCCGAGCACATCGCAGTAGAAGGCGAGGCCTTCTTCGAGGTTCGGAACCGATAGTGCTACATGATGCAATCCGAGTATCACGGGAGCATGCCTCCATCTATAGGGATAAGTGCGCCGGTGATGTAGCCGGCGGCGGGTGATGCAAGAAAGGTAACGAGCTGTCCGACTTCGTCGGCTGCGGCGGCCCGCTGCAGGGGAACCGAGGCAACCGAGAGATCCCAGGCTTCGTCCTCGCTGACCCCTTCGAGGTCGGCGACGAGACGCTTCTGGGCATCGGCCATGCCGGTTTCGACGAGCCCTGGACAGACGCCGACACAACGGATGCCGTCTGGCCCGTGTTCCTTGGCGATCAACTTGGTGATTGCGGTAACGCCAAACTTTGTGGCGTTGTAGGCACCGAAGCCCGCGTCGCTCACAATCCCGCCGACCGAAATGTTATTGAGGATCACGCCACCTCCCTGGGCCGCCATGATCGGAATCGCGAGCATCGACATCCGCCGCGTCCCCATGACGTTTACCTGCCAGGCCAAGTCCCATTGCTCGTCGGTCTGAGCGATGAATGGCCCCACGCCGGTTGTGGCGCCCGCGTTGTTGAACAAAATGTCGAGCGAACCCAGTTCGGCGACGGTGCGGTCGACGACCGCTTCGGCTTGGGCAGGGTCGGTGATATCGAGGGCCATCGCAATCGAGCGGACCCCGTGCTGCGCTTCGAGCCCAGCTGCGAATGTCTCCATCGCTCCCAGGTCGTCGCCGAGACCGACCGAGTCATCCTGGCGAAGTTCGGGCCGATCCTTCGCAAGGTCGGTAATAACTACGTTGGCACCAGCCTCGGCGAGGCGTGCTGCGGCGGCCTGCCCCATACCTCGGCTCCGGCCAGCGCCGGTTATCAGCGCGACCTTCCCGTCTAACGGTCGGTCGGTCATGTCTCTGCTCCAGTGGAGATAGGCAGCTCGATGTGCGAGTTGGTGTCGCCGCCACGGAGGACCTTGATGGTGGGCGGCGGGTCGAAGTTGACCGGGGCATGCGCTGCCTGATCGGCGCAGGTGATGGTGACCCGAAGCCGGCTTCCGGGCCGGAGCACGGTACCTAGCGGCTGCATGTCGATAAGCAGTTCCATCGGGCCGTCTACCGGGGCGGCCACCTCGTTGGTGGCGTCGCCCGCTCGGTGCGAGATCCGACGACACCCTTCACTCAGGTAACGAGAGAAGCCATCGGGCAGCATCTCTTCGAGGTACACGAACACCGGAACATCGGCGTCGGTCTCAATCCAGATATGAGCGAGCGGATGACCCGCCAGGTGCAGATCGTTCTCGAGCGGCGCTGCGGTGTAGGTGAGGCCTTTGGCATCGTTGGCGGCAAGGTCGGGGTATCCGAGATGAATGCCCTTATCGATGGGGGTTACACGGCCCGGTCCGCCGTAGAGGTTGGAGAACCGGTTGGCGAGGCCGGTGGTGGTCGACTCGTCGATGACGTAGGTATCGCTCCCTTCATCGGAGATTTCCGACAACAGTGTCCCGTCGTTGACCGAATCGATCGTTCCCGACGAGCCCGCGCCGAAATGAAGGGCCGTCATTTCGCTGCCGGGCGGTGGCCAGGACGGCGATGAGCGCCAGGGATCATTGCGATCGGCGCCCAACTCATAAAACGTGACGGCTGGTTCGTCCATGATGCCGGTGTCGATGTCTTTCAACCAGTGGTCGAACCACCGCAGTTGTTCGCCCGCCAGATCGAAGGCGCCGTATTCGGCGTGGTAACTCGCGTCGATCAGCAGCTTCTGAGGATTCGAGAGAGCCGCAAACGCCAGGCACGCATCGCGGGTGAAACCGTCGTACCACCCGACGTAGTGGTAGATCGCAACGCCGGACGCTTCGATGGCCTCCGCCTGCGCACTGGGTGACCGATCGGCCCAAACCTGCCGGTTGTCCTCGGAGCTATCTCGATAGAGGTTCGTGGTGCAGAACTCGAACACATCTCTATTGGCGAAGTGTTCGCGGCGGGCCGCCCTGATGAGCGATCCGTCGACATCGGCGTCGACCGGGGCAGCAGGCCAACTGATGGCATCGTTTCCTCGAAAGTCCTCGGCCAGCGCAGGTATACCAAGATCGAGAGACCGAACACCAGCGCTCCACATCGCAGCAAGATCGTCTCGCAAAATTCCTCCGGGCCAAATGAGATCGTACGCATCCCACCACGCCATCTCGGGGAAAATCGCTTGGAGATGCGGAGGCTTTTGCCCGGCGCAAAGCAGTTGCGTGATACCAAGGTAGGAGCGCCCCCACATACCGATCCGACCGTTCGACCACGCCTGCTCAGCCAGCCATTCGGTGATCTCGTAGGCGTCTCGACTCTCGTCGATGTTAAAGAACGCGTCGCAGGCTCCGAACGATGCGCCGGCGCCCCGCTTATCGACATGGGCGAGGACGTAGCCGTGCGCGACGAGCAGGAGCATGCGCTCCCACCCCTCGATGGGTGCGGGTTCGATGCCATCTGGCCCCTCGACCGCCCGGGTATAGGGAGTGTGCGACCAAAGAACCGGCAGCGGTTCGGAGTGCAACGCTCCGCTGGATGTGGGGCGCACGATGTCGACGGCGATCCGCACGCCATCGCGCATGGTCACATACACCGACGTCCGTTGGTAGCCATCGAACTGTGGAGCGCGCCGATCGTGAACGCCTGGGCCAACGGCACGGCGCACGGCGCTCACTCGCCGACTCCGGCTGTGAGGTAGCTCATCACCTCGGCGCTGTACCCAACCGAGATGCCGTCGTGGGCACCGACGAGCGACCCGGTGAGCGGAGCGCTGGCCGCACTGGCCATGAACTGAAACACCGGCCCCATCTCGGCGGCCTTTCGATAGGTACCGTTGGCGGTCATCCGACGGATCACTTCGAGTTCGCCGGTCGATTCGGCGGCCATCTCGCTCTCGACGATGCCAGGCAGGATCGCGTTGACGCGGATCTGTTTGGGACCGAGCTCGAGCGCCCACGTTCGGACCAACATGTCGAGGGCCGCTTTCGACGCAGAGTATGCAGCCATGCCCGGAGTGGTTATGGAACCAGCCGGCGAGCTAGTGACGATCACGGAGCCGCCGCCCGGCACCTGCTTGATACCGGCGGCAAGCGCACGTGCCACGCCAATGGTGTTGATATCGAGAACCCGGGCGAAGACATCGAGGTCGAGTTTGTCGATTTCGCCGTGGTACTCGTCGATGCCCGCATTAAGGATGAGGCAATCGATGCGCTCGGATCCAGCAGCGATCTGTTCGAAACCTTCGACGACCGACGCCCCATCGGCCACATCCATAGAAACGGATGTGGCACCAATGTCGGAAGCGGTAGCGGTGGCATCGCGTCGTCCCGTAATAGTTACTGATGCACCGGCGCCAACCAGATGGGCGGCAACCGCCAAACCAATGCCAGCCGTGCCACCAACGATGACGATGTTCTGATCCGCTACGGAGAACGGATCGGCTCCCCCTGGAACGGCCCCTGTGTTCATGAGCCGAACGCTAGCAGTTGATTTCT
>CALGZB010000150.1 GCA_937934655.1 uncultured Acidimicrobiales bacterium
TCTCCGCTTTTCGACACCGCACCGTTCACCATCAACGGGACCGTAGACGGAGACACCGCCGAGCTCTGGGCGGCAACGCCTTCCGGCGGGTTGGGCATGCAGGCAACAGCTACGTTCCGCTGAACCACCTGTTCAAATGAACGACAGTTGCGCTCGCCGAACGTCGTTCAGTACCTTCGGTGGATGTGGACGAACGAGTTTCCGCCGCTCAGTCCACCGGGTGAGGGTTTGGGACTCTGGCGGGTTCCGGCTCTCTCCCCCACCCGATCCGTCGCCCCATTCGCAAGCCGAAGGGCAAGAAGTCCACGACAAAATTCTGCTCTCCCGGTCGACCCTTTCAAAGGGGATACTGGATGACACCACGTAGCGGGATTAGAAGTCCTTCGCTATTGACCGGGAGAGCGACCCGCCGCCGCAAGTCTGAGCTAGCCTCAGCCAAGTTGAGGTGACGGTTACCTTGCGCTGATCCTCAGATGCGCTTTGAAGACCCGATCCGAGTAGGGCACGATGTGACCATGATCACTAGCACGATGCAGAACGACCACCTCTCCATCAACCACATCTTTCAACACGGCCGCAAAGTCCACGCCGACTCCGAAATCATTACCTACAACGGCCCCGACGAGCCGTTGCACTCGATGACATTCGCCGAGGTTGGCGACCGGGTCGATCAGCTCGCTGCGGCGCTCGCTCGCCTTGGGGTTCGTGAAGGTGACCGCGTCGGCACCTTTATGTGGAACAACCACCGCCACATGGAGGCCTACCTCGCCATTCCCTGTATGGGAGCCGTCCTACACACGCTCAATATCCGCCTGTTCCCCGAGCAGTTGGCTTACGTGATCAACCATGCCGAGGATCGAGTAGTCATCGTCGACGCAAGCATCGCTCCGCTTCTGGCGAAGGTACGTGACCAACTCACAACGGTGGAACACTTCATTGTGTGTGGCGAGGGCGATACCGCCGGTCTCGGTGACGTTGTCGACTACGAAACGCTTCTGTCGGCCGAAGAGACCGGCTTTCGCTACCCCATCGTCGACGAGCGGTCCGCCGCGGCCATGTGTTACACCAGCGGAACCACTGGGAACCCCAAGGGAGTGGCGTACTCACATCGATCGACCTGGATCCATTCGATGGCAGTTACCTCGTCACAAACCCTTCAGGTCAGCGAAGCCGAACGAATTCTGCTCATCGTGCCGCAATTTCACGCCAACGCGTGGGGCATGCCCTACGCCGCATGGTGGGTCGGCTGCGATCTCGTCATGCCACAGCAGTTTCTGCAGGCCGGGCCAATCGCCGACATCATCGAGGCCACCAGACCAACCATCTCTGGCGCGGTCCCAACCGTCCTCGCTGACCTGCTCCACAACCGCCCCGACGCCGACCTCAGCTCGATTCGTTACATCGTGTGTGGTGGAGCGTCGGTGCCGCGCAGTCTCATGGAGGGCTACGACACCGTCTTCGACACCGAGGTCGTGCAGGCCTGGGGCATGACCGAAACCAGTCCCCTCGGCGCTATCGCTTGGGTGCCAAAGACCAACACCGGCGAACCCTACGACTATCGGATTAAGACCGGCCGGGTCTTGCCGGGTGTCGAGGTTCGCATCTGCTCTGATGACGGTGACGAGCTTCCCTGGGACGGCGAGGCCTGCGGCGAAATTGAGATCCGCGGTCCGTGGATTGCTGGCGGCTACTACCTCGACCCCACCGAAGAGAAGTTCCACGACGGGTGGCTCAGGACCGGCGACGTCGGTTCAGTGTCTCATGATGGTTTCATCCAGATCACCGACCGGGCCAAGGACGTCATCAAATCAGGAGGCGAATGGATAAGCTCGGTCGATCTCGAGAACGAGTTAATGGGTCATCCTGCGGTTCGCGAAGCCGCAGTCGTTGGGGTGCCCGATGATCGCTGGGACGAACGACCGCTTGCTTGCATCGTCTTGAACGAGGCTGGCGGAGCGTCGGTCGAGGAACTCGCAGACTTCCTGTCCGAGCGCGTGGCGAAGTGGTGGCTGCCCGAGCGTTGGACATTTATCGACGAAGTTCCGAAGACCTCGGTCGGGAAGTTCTCGAAGAAGGACCTTCGGGCGGCCTACGCTGCCGGCGAACTCGACGTCGAGACTCGTTAGACCAGCGGCCTAGTACGAAGGTCTACTACCCAAGCCGCTTCTGTCATCTCATGATGGAACG
This sequence comes from uncultured Acidimicrobiales bacterium, assembly GCA_937934655.1. Classification (GTDB taxonomy): domain Bacteria; phylum Actinomycetota; class Acidimicrobiia; order Acidimicrobiales; family SHLQ01; genus CALLQB01. The sequence goes on from CALGZB010000150.1 coordinate 2,188, forward strand.
CATGGGAGTAGACAAGGCGGACACATCGAGCGAGCTACACGAATCGGCATCTGCGGGACATCCCCCAGAGGGCGAAACCCAAACAGCCGCCGCACGTTTCGCGGCGAACCGTCGATACGACCAACGTCCAGCGATCGAGAATGTTGAGCGGCCCTCGTTGGTGCTAACGACCCGTAACGTTGCACCGGCGCAAGGGCCTCGCAACGTAAGGCGGATCGCCGCAGGGGCTGGTTGTGTTGCGGCGGCTCTCGTCGCTGGAACCCTTCTCGGTCTCCGACTCGGAACCGAAGACCAGGCTGCTCCAATCGAATCTGCCGTAGCGGTTCGTACCCCAACCACCGTGGCTGTGGTGACCGACGCCGACGTAGCGGGCCTGGTGCCGTCGTCAACCATCATCCCGCCTCCGCCGATTACGTCACCACCAACCTCGGTGGAAGCGCCGCCTCCAACAAAGCTGCTGCCAAATCCACCGCTTGCAAAGTCCCTCGGCGAGTTCGAGCGTGCGGACACCGAGCCGTTTTTGGCCGAGTTGGAGTCGGTTGGGCTTGACCGACTCGTGTTCGTGCCGGGAGAAGTCAACCTCACCCCAGAAGGCATCCAAACGCTTGAGCGCCTCGCCGACGTGCTTCTGGCGTACCCCGAGCAACCGCTCGAACTACGCGTTCGCACGTATTCCGAGTCAACAGCCGGCCAGAACCACGGGATGAGCGTGCATCAGGCAAACATGCTTGGCTCAATGCTCGCAACCGCAGGCGTGGGTACCGATCGGCTGTCAGTCGTCGGGCTCGGTAGCCACGATGCCGAGCGTCCCACGGCTTCTGCAGCCCTTTTCGTGGAGTCAGCGGCGCTTGAAACGCAAGTCGATTTGGCATCACAATTCCCAATCGTGTTTCAGGAGCCGTTCTCCGGCACCTTCGATGCCGCACAGCTTGATGTGCTCAAGACCGTCGCCGCAGCCTCAGGCGATTCGAGGCTTGAGCTAGTCGGCTATGCCTGGAGCGGGTCCGACGCCGACGCGAATCACCACCTGTCTCACGAACTTCTCGATGCCGCGGTGGCGCTACTGGAGGGACTCGACGTCTCTGCCGATCAGCTCTCCAGCGTCGGACTCGGCGGCGCAGAGGTTCCGCTCGCTGATCACACCACGGTTGTCACCGCTGCTGTTGGTGAAGCGGCAGCTGTATCTCTTGCGTTCGCTGCGGTTCCCGTTGACGCGGTGGCGTTCGTTTCTGGCACGGCCGAATTAGCACCCAGCGGCGAGGAGACCATGGCCTCGGTCGCCGAGATCTTGAGAGCGAACCCTGAGGTGCGTGTCGAGGTCGCCGTGCATTTCTACGGCGGCACCACCAGCCAGCAGAACCATGACGCAAGCAAGCTACAGGGAGACACGATCAGCAACCACCTCGCTGCGGTTGGGGTCGAACCGGAGCGGCTCCGGGTGGTCGCACACGGTGATCCGCCGCATTTCGCTGTTCCCGGTCGGTCCAGCGTGGTCACCTTCACGGTGATCCGATGATCGTGATTCCGACAACAAGACCACCAATGATTCCCGATGCGCTAGCTGACGCTCTGGCACCGCTCTCGACGGTAGGCCTTGTGGAACTGGATCAAGCGCAGCTTCATGACCGTGTGGAGTCGAAAGTCATTCTTCACCAACGCGACGTGGCCGTGGCCATCGCCCGCCTCGCCGACCGGTACCGCGTGCTTGAGCACGAGGCAATGCATACCCAGCACTACCGAACCGAGTACTTCGACGATGGCAACCTTCGGAGTTACCACGAACATCACAACCAGAAGGCCAACCGGCTCAAAGTCCGGTACCGGACATACATGAATTCCGATCTCACCTACTTCGAGATCAAGCGAGCCATCGGCGGACGAACCGTTAAGGATCGCCAGCGGACGATGCGACCGGGCGACCAGCTTCATCCGGAAGACGCCCTTTTCGTGTTTGAGAAGACGGGATGGGAATCGGCGAGACTCTCGCCGTCAATCACCATCGACTACGACCGCATTCTGCTCGTGAAAGACGACTTCAGCGAACGAGTTACGATCGACCTGAACGTCCGATTTCAGAGTGACGGGCACCACGTGGCCGCCGAGGGGTTGGCAATCTGCGAGTTCAAACAATCCCGGCACGACCGGACCTCGCCGGCGGTCCTCGCGGTCCAGCGACGGCCACAGATGTTCTCGAAATACTGCATGGGCCTTGCCTCGTGCCACCCAAACCTTCGTCGAAACCGGTTCAAGAAGGTCTTTCGTAGCCTCGCAACCATCGACGTCGCACTCATCAGCAATCCTTTAAAGGAGGTCACGCCGTGACCGCTCTACCAACCGCGCTACTCGCAATCGATCTTGTCGATGGGGCCCGACTACCCGGCCTTCTTTTGGGTCTGGGCTTCAACCTGGCCGTCATCTCGACATTGGCAACCCTCACGTATCGGCGGTCGCGCTCGAGAGCGGTGTATGTCTTCACGCTGGTGGTCGTCAACATTGTCGTATTCTTTGTGACCTATCTCATGTCAGCTGCCGCCGTTGGTGTGAACGTCGGCTTCGGACTCTTTGCGCTCTTCGGCATCTTGAGATTCCGGACCGGCACGCTGCCGGTCGTCGAGATGACCTATCTCTTCGCGGCTATCGCCCTCGCCTCCTTTAACGCTCTCGCTTTCTCTTCGCTCACCGTGGTCGAGGCCACCATCGCCAACGTTGTTGTCCTTGTCATTCTCGAACTTCTCGGTGGCGAGTGGTTGTCCAGACAACCCACGGTTCACTCGGTGGTGTACGAGCGGGTCGAGCTCGTGCATCCGGGGAGGCGCCGAGAGCTCATCGCCGACCTAGAGCTGCGCACTGGTCACACGATCGTCGGTGTTGAGGTGCACGAAATCAACTTCCTCAACGACACCGCACGCCTCTCCCTGCGAGTACGAACCGACCAATCCGATCACCTTCTCGTGCATGCTCCAGCCGAACACTATGAATCATGAATCGGATAACCGATCGACCTGCGGAGGCGCCGCGTCCCGACGCGTCGGTATCGTTGAAGACGATGAGACGAACAGGCCCAAGCGTCGAGACCAAAACGTCAGGACGCTCCGTGGCACGCCATGTTGCTCAATTCGTGATCGCCGGGATTCTTGCGCTCGTGGTACTCGCGATAGCCAGTCTCTTTGCGAGCCGTAGAGCCGGGACGGACCGAGCTATCGACGATGCAAAGGAACGGACAGCAGCCCTCACCCGAACGGTCATCGAGGAGCAGCTAACACCGGCACTTCTCGCGGGCGAGTCCGAGGCGATGTCACGCTTAGAGTGGCGAATGGGCGAGATCTTTGAAACGGAATCGTTTCTCCACCTGCGCTTATGGGCCGAAGATGGGTACATTCTCTATTCCGACCAGCCCGGTGTAACCGGCACGATTCTGGAGCTCGGCGAGGAAGGTCGCGAAGCGTTTGAGAGCGGTGAAGTTGTGGCCGAGGTGAGTGACCTCGATGAGGCCGAGAATGAACTCGAGCGAGATCAAGGCCGACTCCTTGAGGTGTATCAGCCGGTCTCAGCGAGCGACGGCACTCCCCTGCTCTTCGAGACGTACGACTCGTTCGAGAACGTCGACCGCAATGCCCGTCAGATTTGGTGGAGTTACCTTCCGGTGGTTCTCGTCCCGCTGGCACTTCTGCAGCTGGCACAGGTACCACTCGCGATTCGCCTCGCTCGGAAGGTCGAGCGGGCACAGAACGAGCGAGCTGAACTTCTCGAGCACCTTATTGCGTCGGGCGACAATGAACGCCAAAGCATCGCTCATGACCTCCACGATGGGGCGGTACAGGATCTGGCCGGCGTGGGTTATGCCCTTTCCGTCGTGAGCGACCGGGCCCAGAGTAATAGCGATCAACGGTCGGTCGAACTTCTCGAGGGCGTGCAGGTAGACGTCAGACGGTCCATCAAGTCCCTTCGTTCGCTCTTTGTCGAGATCTATCCGCCGAATCTTCAACGCTCTGGGCTTCAAGTGGCGCTGTCGGATCTCTTAGCCGCCGTTGGCGGGCGTGACATCGAGGTATCCCTTCATTACCCCGAGGGTCTCGAGTTGTCGCCCGAGGCCAACCAGACGCTGTACCGCGTGGTCCAAGAGGCCACCCGTAACGTTGTTCGTCACGCCGAGGCCAGCACCCTGGTCGTCGAGATCGCCGAGGTCCCGGGCGCGGTGACGCTCCGAGTTGTCGACAACGGAAAGGGGTTTGACCCGGATCACATCGTCAACCCGCTTCGACCCGGGCACCTTGGGCTGCGCATCATGTCGAATCTGGCGCTCGAGAACGGCGGTGCTCTTGACGTCTATTCCAAACCCGGCGCCGGCACCGACCTACGACTGCAGCTGCCACGATGATTCGAGTCCTCGTCGCCGATGATCACCGCGTGGTTCGACTCGGCCTGAAAGCGCTTCTCGACGAGGCGCTCGACATCGAACTTGTCGGAGCGGCCGCCAACGGTGAAGAAGCATGTTCGATGGCGACGGAGCTTCGGCCAGACGTGATCCTGATGGACCTTTCCATGCCCAAACTGGATGGGGTCGAGGCCACCCGTGCGATTCTTCAAGACGATCCGGGGATCGGAATAGTCATTCTCACCAGTTTCTCCGACCGCGATCGCGTGCTCGCTGCGCTCGACGCAGGTGCTATTGGCTATCAGCTGAAAGACGCAGACACGGAAACGCTTTTGGCGAGCATCCGCAATGCAGCAGAGGGGCATGCCCCCCTCGACCCGCGGGTCGCTACCGAGGTTCTCGCGTCTCGGGCCGCCGCAACCGAGGGAGCACCGCAACTCACGGCGCGCGAGGAAGAGGTCCTCGAACTCGTTGGGACCGGGTTACTTAACAAACAGATTGCTCGCGAGCTCGGTATCTCGGAGTCAACGGTGAAGAGTCACCTGAGTCGAGTGTTCCAAACCATCGGTGTTCAGGACCGCACACAGGCAGCTCTCTGGGTAGAGCGCCGCAAAAGCGGCCAGTGAGCCGCCTTTCCAGGACCTAGCTAGTCCCAACCAAGCTCGTGGAGCCGGTCATCGTCGATGCCAAAGTGGTGCGCAATTTCGTGCACCACGGTGATTCGGACTTCGTCGACGACCTCATTAGGCGAGGCACATTGCTCGCATATGGGTAGCCGGTAGATCGTGACTCGGTCGGGGAGCTCAAACCCGCCGTACATCTCGCGTTCGGTTAGGGGAATGCCCTCGTAGAGCCCAAGGAGATCTTCGGTTGCATGACGGTCTTCGATCATGACCACCACATTGTCCATCAGCTCAAGAAGCGGCGGTGGCATGGCGTCGAGCGCGTCGGACACGAGACCTTCAAAGTCAGCCGCAGAAACCTCGATCATGCGCCGAGGTGAAGTCCAAACAGCTCGCTAAATCGTTTTGTGTATTCCGCGTCGTCTTCGATCGCACCGAGAGCGACCCAGTCCTCATCGCTGACCTTGGCACGATTGGTGCAAAGCTCTTCGCCGCCCCACCCGCATGTCCAACGGAGGCGATACTCATCGGTTGTCACCGCTTCATGGATGACGTCGGCCACCTCGGCCGGCAGACCCGGGTTCTGGAGCCCGGTTGCGTAGAAGTTGAACATCCGCTGATACGCCATGTCATAGGCACCCGATTCGTTTGGAGCTGCGCCGTTCTTGGCCATGATGGCGGTCTTGACGATCCCCGGCTCGATGATGACTACCCGAATGCCGAATGGAGCGAGTTCTTGGGCCAAACCTTCGCTGAGTCCCTCAACCGCCCACTTTGATGCGACATAGGGCGATTGGGCGATGGCGGCAATGCGACCCGCCACCGACGAGATGTTGACGATCGAACCGCTACCGCGCTCGCGCATGTGCGGGATGACAGCCTGTGCGCACCGGACGATTCCAGACACGTTGACATCGAACACCTCGGTGTAGTCCTCGACCGGGGTCTCTTCGAGAACGCCATTGCCACCGATCCCGGCGTTGTTGACCAGGACGTCGATCCGCCCAGCCTCGGCGAGCACCTCGCTCATCGCCCGATTGACCGAAACGGTATCGGTGACGTCGCACACCACGGGGTGGACAGCAACACCAGCCTCGGCGGCCATTGCGGCGAGCTTCTCGCCCTTGTCGAGCGAGCGCATCGTGCCGTACACCGTCCAACCTTTGCTTGCGAGATCGACGGCGGCAGAGCGGCCGATACCCGAGTTGGAACCTGTGACTACGGCGACGTTCATCGCCTGACGTTAGTTCAGCGAACGACGTACCGCGACATCTCTCGGCGCTGGGGAAAGTGGTCGCCGACCGCTCGGTGCTGGGTGCTTTGTTCGTCCCAAAGCACGAATTCTCCGACCGTCCACTCATGCCGATATTGAGAAGCCACCGCATCGATGTGGTCGTACAGACGACCGAGCAGAGCGTCGCTTTCGGTACGTTCGATGCCGACGATGTGACTGGTAAATCCTGAGTTCACGTTGAGGTAGGGCTCGCCGGTTACGCGATGTGCGGCGATGATCGGACGTTCGACCCCTGGGTAGGCAAGCCGAGCTTCCGCAACCAGTTCTGGACTGGTCTTTGAGGTAAACGCCTTGGCCGACCCCATGTCGTGGATCGCTGACTTTCCCTCGATTTCAGCGCGCAGATCGTCGGGCAAGGTTTGGAGCGCCTCAAACATGTTTACCCAAATGGTGTTGCCGCCACTTGCTGGCATTTCGATGGCGCGCAGACTTCCGATCGCTGGCGGTTCGGGGTCCCAAGTGACGTCGGTATGCCAGTTGTCCTGGAATGGCGGGTGATCGGCGTCGTCCACGATGTGGCTACAACGAGTAGTGGTTACACCCATAAGTTTGGCAAGCGGGTGGATGTAGCTATCACCCATCTGGTCGAGCAGTGCTTGCTGACGGTCATCGTCGATATCGGTTGGGGCGAAGAACACCACATGGTGTTCGGCCAGAAGCGCACACAACGCTTCAGCCCCAAATGCATCAGGGCTGGCTCCTGATACGTAGGCGCCGAGTTGATCCATGAGTAGCCGTACTTCCATGGAAACAAGGTAGTGGAGACCGGCTTCGCGACCAACGACAACTCACCTGCGCCGGCGGCCAGCCCGTTCGGCGAAGGCGTCGAGGGCAAGAAGCACTGCGTCGGCCTGCCAAACCCGGTTACGGGCGAACCCGCTGGTTTCGGCGAGAACTCCCCCTTCGACGAGTTTGTCGATTGCTCGCAAGGCTGTCGGCGCCGGCACGTCGAGTAGGCGTTGCACGGTAGGACTATCGATCACCGGCAGCCGAAGGAGGAGATCGGCGACCTTCCAGGCTGCAGAGTCCGATCGGGCGTCAACATCGCTTGACCAGTCTTGCCGGGCGTCCTCGAGTGCCTGGGACAGAACGGTTGCATTCTCGATGGCGATAAACGAAGCGTTTGCTACCGCAGCCACGATGGGGTTCGGATCGCCTTGGCGGAATGCGTCGAGTGCCGCAAAATACGCTGGGGTGTCGGCAAGAAGTCCGGCTGAAACAGGAATCGTCACGTTCTCGGTGAGGCCCTTCGCCCGCAACATGGCGTGCATTATGGCGCGACCGGTTCGACCGTTTCCGTCGGGAAACGGGTGAATCGTTTCGAACTGGGCATGTGCGATCGCCACATGGGCCAGTACAGCAAAGTGATCGTGCTGCATAAACGTCACGAGGTCGTCCATGGCCTCGGCCACTCGTGAGTGGTGCGGCGGCACGAAGTCGGCAAGGTGCGGGCCAAACAGGGATCCGCCGATCCACACCTGTTGGTCTCGCCAATGACCGACGATGTTGGGAGCCGAGTCCTCCAGCAATGCAGTGTGTGTATTGAGGATCGCCTGGGCATCGAGGTTGTCGGCGAGCGCTATAGCGGCCTCCATCGCACGGGTGTTGGCCACGATGATGCGGGCATTCTTCGACCGGCCAGCATCGAGTTCGGCCAGCGCGATGGCTCGGGCCGAGGCAGTGAGGTTCTCGATCTGACTTGAAGCCGCAGATTCAGACCGAAGAAGGAGCGCAGAAAACGGAAGGATCTTTGCCGAGTCCGCATCGAACCGCACGATGGCAGCGGAGGCATCGTCGGCCATAGCCAGGGTTTCCGACGATAGGTTGAGGTCGTCACAGTCGGCCAAGGTTGCCACGATGGCCGACTCGTACCGGCCGCTATGTTGGCGGCGTTGCGCACGCGACATGAGCGTGGGGGCGCCGAGATCCCAATCGTGAGTCTCGGTATCGATCTCGCTCTGTAATGCAACCATGAAGATTTATAGTAACACTTATGGGAATAAGTGCAACTATGTTCCTTTATCTTTGCATCTGAACACAGGACTTGCCCAACGGCCATGGCCTGGCCGGGTCGCTCGAAAGCAGCACAAGAAGCGCAATCGCTTGAAGCGTCCACAGTGTGAACCACGCCGCCGGAAACGCCCAGTCTGGAGGAATCCAGTCAGGCTTCACGAGCGACTCGAAGAAGGTCTTACCATGCGAGCCTGCCATGCGGGTGCTACGAAGGGTGGGTTATGCCAGCACAGAGTTCGGGTCTTCTCCTCTACCGGTACCCCAAAGGGGCGGCCGGCAGCATCGAAGTGCTTATCGGCCATATGGGTGGCCCATTCTGGTCGCGAAAGACCGAGCACTGCTGGTCCATCCCCAAAGGACTCCATGAGCCGGACGAGACCGACGCCCTCGCCGTAGCCGAGCGGGAATTCGCCGAAGAGATGGGCTCGCAAGCACCCTCTGGCCCAACCATCGAACTCGGCTCGGCCAAGTCAGGACGCAAACTCATCACCATCTTCGCACGCGCTGCCGACTTCGATGCTGAGGCCGCCGTGAGCAACACGTTTTCGCTGGAATGGCCGCCCCGGTCAGGCAAGATGATCGAGGTACCCGAGATCGACCAAGCCGCCTGGGTAGCGCTCGACGAAGCACCAAACCTGCTGGTCAAGGGGCAGAATATCTTTCTCGATCGTCTTGCTAGTGCGCTAGAATGAGGTATGGCGCAGTACACGACCGAACAACTCCAAAAGAACCGTCAGACCGTCGCATTCGGCACGTTTGCCGTGGTCGCAGGGCTGACGCTTCTCGTGGCTGTCGGCCTGATCGAAACAAGCACCGGCCTAGGATTTGGTGCGCTCGGTCTCGGCACTGCAGCCATTCTCTGGTGGCTCTTTGCATCAAAAAAGGCCGGAAACATCGACGGCTCGTGGGTCGATGGCTGGGATTTGCGACACGGGACGAAGCAGACCACATGGTGGCCGCTCATGGGCTTTAGCCCCGAAACGTCAAAAACCAGAGGACCAGCCGAGATCGACCAAGTGCTCGACGCCACCGACGAGCCGCATTCTCGCAGCTGATTCCGACTACCAGTCGGTCGGCCGATAGTCCTTCAGAAACTCACCCCAAACATGGTTGCCGGTATTGGCCCCGTCGATAATCGGGTCAACGATCCGAGCCGCACCATCGACGATGTCAAGGGGCGGATGGAAGCGATGTTCCGCCGTCTTCGCTTCGGCAATAGCCACCGGGTCTTCATCGCTCACCCAGCCGGTATCGACGCTGTTCATGTTGATACCAGACGACAGGTAGTCGGTAGCTGACGTGCGGGTCATCATGTTCAACGCGGCCTTGGCCATATTGGTGTGTGGATGTTTCGTGGTCTTGTACCGCCGATAGAACTGGCCCTCCACAGCCGAAACGTTCACGACGTGTTTGTGGGTGCCAGGCGTCTGCTCCATCAGCGGCTTGAGTCGCGCATTCAGCACGAAGGGAGCCACGGCATTCACCAGCTGCGTTTCCAACATTTCTACTGTCGATACTTCGTGCAGAAGTAGCCGCCAAGAGTTGCTGTTGCGGAGGTCGACCTGTTGGAGATCTTGATCGAGTTGTCCCTGGGGGAAGAGGTCGCCTTGCGCCTCGAGCTCATCGGGCAGTAGCGGGATCTGTGACAGATCGGCGGAACTCGGCAGGCCAGTCGAAACATCAGTGCTCAGAAGTTCGGTGCCCGAGCCCGGCAACATGTTGTAGGTCCGAAGCCCCTCGTAGGCCCCAACCAAAGCGAGGGTCGAACCATCAAGCTCGGACGCCGCTTTCGATTCCTCGGCCATCATGTGCTGGTAGAAATCTGGCGGGCGACGCACCGTCTGGCACGCATTGTTGATGATTACATCGAGTCGGGTTCTGGTCGACAGAACATGTTGGGCGAAGGCTTCAACGCTTGGCGTATGACGAAGGTCGACACCGAAGACCTCGAGCCGATGCCCCCAATCGGCGAAGTCATCTTCGGCCGCGTACCGGGCCGCAGCGTCGCGAGGAAATCTGGTCAAAACAATAAGATCTGCACCGCACCGGAGCATCTTGATGCCCGTCTGGTAGCCAATCTTTACTCGTCCTCCGGTGAGCAACACGACCTGTCCCGACAGGTCCGCAAGCTCACCACGCTTCGCATAGTTGAAGTCGGCGCACTCGGGACAGAGCTGATCGTAGAAATGATGCACTGCCGTGTACTTGGCCTTGCAGACGTAGCAGTGCTGCTTCTCGACGACTTCGCGAAACAACGGATCCGCCTGGTCCTGCTGGGCGAAGTCCGTCGGGGCGAACACGTTGGGAGTGGTGAAGACCTGTTTGTCGCGCAGCACTCGAATACCTGTCGCTCCAAGCACGTCTTCGTCGGCTTTGAGTTTGTCGGCCCGCCGCTGCTTCCGGCGCGCCTTCTGGCGTCGACGGCGTTCATCGGGGTCGGCGCAGAACACGTCGCCAGCGGCGTTAAGCAACGCGGTCCGCTCCTCGACGCTCAAGCTTCTTAGGAGATCCTTGTTGGCAGCGATCCCACGAAGGAGAGTCGTCGCCTCAAGAAGCTCCTCGCGATCTGGTGCTTGTATTTCGGGGTGGTCTTCGTCAGTCATGAACGGCCTAGAGCGCCGCTGGGTCGGCGAGCTCGGAGCGGGAAGCGAGAGCCAAGTCCAGCAGTTCTTGCTCTGTCGGAGCAATCGAGTTGGGTGTCGTCGCCGTGAGGCCCACATAGAACTCACCAATGGGGCCGGTACGGGTGAAGGACTCCTCCACCTCAACCAACCCTAAGAGTCCTAGTTGCGCCAGCTGGAGACGGAACGAACTGGGGGTGAATCGCCAGACATGCACGTCGTGGGCCCGACCATCGATGGCTTGTTGGGTAAACCGGAGCGCATCGTCGATCCTTCCCTCGCGGCCCCACGGAGACGAATCATTCTCGTGCCACGACGTCTTCGTACCCCGGCTCGCCAAATTCAGATAGAAGTCGGCGACCTGACCTGGACTCGGAGCAGTCCGGCCAGCGAAGTGACTATCGATGAGTTCGCCCAGACCCGTCGGTGAGCGCAGTGCATCGAAGCAGTACCGCATATCGGGGACCACCAACGCCAAGGTGCCTCCCGGCCGGAGGATGTCGACGCAATCGTTGACGAACCGGACCAGATCCGGGACGTGTTCAATGACATGGCTGGCGATGATCCAATCGAAGCGCTGCTCCCCCACCAGATCGAGATACGACTCACCCTTCCAGATGTAGTCGACCTCCTCAATCGCATCGAGGTTCACACCATGGTCGGCGTACTTCTTGCGAAGACCCGATTGCGATAGGTGATCGAGAATCCGGACGTCGTAGCCGTCGGACTTTGGGGTGATTGGGTTATGGGACGGCCCAATCTCAAGCCCGGTACCGGCCGTGTCGAAGCTCTCGACCAAACCCTCGGCGCGGTAGTCGGCCATGGTCTTGGGTGTGGTTGGCTCGTTCGTTGTCGGTTCGCCCGAGCCATCCCCTCCGGTGCGTCGCTGGGAGCGGAACGCGACAAGTCGTCGCTTTGCGTCAGCAATACGAGCCTGCACGGGCGAAACATCGACGTCACCTGTCCCGGCAGGCGCTATTGCTTGATTCCTCGACGGCAGGCTGGACATGGGTGCAAGCGTAGTTGGCGCCGCACGATCAAACGCCTAGCGGCTAGCGACCTTGAATTGCGTCGACGTAGAGGTTTCGCTGCTCGTCCCAGCGGTACGGCTCAAACGCCACCTGTGCCGACTTCGCCATACGATGCCGAAGCTCTGGATCCTGGGCGAGGTCGATCATCACGTCGGCAAGATCTTCGACATTGTCCGGGTCGAAGTACACGACCTTGTCATCATCAAAGTACTCGACGGTGGCCTCGAGGCGACTGGCAACGATCGGCAAACCAAACATCATGTACTCGTACATTTTGCCGGTGTGCACCAGGTTCGAATAGTTGGACTCGCTCTGGGCCACGATGCCGATGTCAGCTTCTTCAAAGATGGTTTGAAGCCGCTCGAGCGTTACCCAACCCTCGAAATCGACATGGTCAGCAATTCCAAGCTTCTCTACAAGCCGCTTGAGCGCTGGCTCGTAGGAGCCTTCGCCGCTAATGACGAGACGTAGTCCGGGAACAACAGTGCGAGCACGGGCAAGCGCACGCACCACACACTCGTGGCCCCATCGTTCCTCGATCGTCCCGGGACAGATCATGGTGACCGTATCGGTGGCAGTGAGTTCGGGAGCAGTGATTTCGAGAGCAGTGAGCCGGGGGCTAAGGGCGCTCTTCGGGGTGGAGTTAACTACCACTTGAATCTTGTCTGGGTCGGCGCCGCGGCTGACATAAAAGGCTTTGTGCTGTTCGGTGACCGCGAAGGTGAGATCGGCAAAGGCGATCGACCGAAGTTCGAGCCAAGCCATCAACCGAGTGAGTCTGGGCGATCCATACAACGTGCCAAACAATGCACTTGCTGGCTCCTTGCAGAAAAGCACCACTCGTGCGCCAAGCAGCTTTGGAATCAGCGCCGCAAAGACTTGATGATCGGGAAGGCTCGTGATCTGGATGACGTCGTAGCGACGTCGAAGATGTCGGCCGGTAAGTACGAGCGCTGCCGACAAGAACCACTGTACGTACGACAGTGCGTATCGGAGCAGCGAATCTCGGGTTTTCGGAATCGAGAAGCGGGTAAACCGCAGTTTCCGGCTTGCTCGGCCGGAACCAAAAGTCGATTCCTCGGAGCGGTCCTGGCCAGGCCTGCGAAGACACAAGAGGTCAACGTCATAGCCGGCTTCAAGGAGCGCTTCGGACTCGCGTCGAGCGTGCATCTCGTAACCACGGAACGTGACAATCGCAGCACGCATCCGTGGCGCAGGCGCGCCCACAAGCGATTCGGGGATAGTGGATGCCGTCGACATCTGGGGGGAGTTGGGGGGCATAGGCTGGGGACACAGGCGAAAAGCCCGTGCCCCCAACCATAGATGGTTTCGACGTCCTTGGGTAGGACGTCCTACCGATTCCACCACTTTGGGTGTTGACGCCTAGATGCCCTTAGTGATTCGGTCGCGAGGATCCTCGACTGCCGAGTCGTTGCCAGGCCCACCTTTGACGGTGTCGTTGCCCGGACCGCCGTCAAGCACGTCCCGGCCTTTCCCGCCAAGAAGGCGATCCTGGCCCTTTCCGCCATCGATGGTGTCGTTGCCTTTGCCACCGAACAGGGTGTCTCGGCCGTTGTCACCAAAGATGGTGTCGTCACCCAAACCGCCGCGGATGATGTCGTTGCCGGGTCCACCGTTGATGGTGTCATTGCCGCCGAGGCCGCAGATGACGTCATCACCAGACGTGCCCTTGAGGACATCGTCGCCAGGTGTTCCGATGATCGTGCACTCTGCTGCTGTGCCAGCGCCCCGCTTACCGGTGGCCAGAGCAAACGACATCCGAGCAATGGGATCTTCGAGACCGAAGAAACCCTCGAAGTAGCTGAACTCGTCGACGACGAAATCGAGATCGGTATCGTCGCTGGTGCCGTACACCTGATCGTCGCCAACTTCGGCGAGCGCAGCAATGCTGCCGCCTTCGTCCATGACGCTATGGATCTCGTTCTCGGTGGTCGTGTGCCAACCGCCGAAGAAGTGACCGGCCTCGTGAGCTACGACGTTTCCGAGAGCCTTACCGACCATCTCGAGTTTCGAGGCTCCCTCGGCGATCGCAAAGCTATTGAGCGAGTTCGGATCCGAAGCTGGAGCACTAAGAAGGTCGAGCAGGACGATTGCTGACTCCTCGGCTTTCAGGTTTCCGACGTCGATACTCTCGGCGATACCGATGGTCTGGATGCCGAGTTCGGACATCGACCCGCCAACGACCACACGCGACACGTTGGGGTTGCCCCACGGATCAGCGTGATCACGGCTGTTGAGAATCACCACATCATGCTGGCCGCCCCTGCCCGACGAATCGCGGTCGCCGTTGAGGCCGTGCCGCTTCAAGTCATCGGACAGGTTCTCCTTGGTGGTCGCAACGACCAAGTCGATGAGAGCGTCGGAGTCCGCTGGGGTGAAGCCCCAACGGAACATGAAGTCGTCGAGACCAGTGATCTTTGCGTTGTCGCCAAATGGACCTGCCCATCCACGGGTGTCCATCGTTGCGCCGTCGAAGTCAAGAAAGAGCGTCTGGGTCTGCTTGCCGCCAAAAGCGGACAGCCCGGGCTTACGAACCCGAAGTTCGACCTGGTACTCGCCGCCTGTGGAGCTTGCGACAGCGAGGAAGTGGGTTCCTGCTGCTGCTGCGACGTGATCGACGCCAACCGCACCTTGGTGACGGAGCGAGGACTCGAACGGGTAGCCACCCGATGCACTGAACTCGGCGCCCATGCCAGTGTTGAAATCGGGAGCGAGGATGGTCATCTCGGTGACCGAACCGGCACTGCCGGCGCTGATGACGTCGCCCACTCGCAGATCGATTGCATAGAAGTCGATATCGGAGGAGACGCCTCCAGCATCTACGCCGAGTTCAAGCGCGTACTCGCCCGGCTCATTGGGGCTATCACCAGAGGCCGGGTCGAAGGGATCAGCGGGAAGCGCACAGCAACTTGTGACCAGGACGAAGAATTCACCGTCGAAAGGAACTTGGAAACTAAGGGCCGAGTCGCTCGTGGCGCCAGCGTTGTCGTTGAAATCCCAGAACTCGCCGTTTGCATCAAAGATGACAAGGCCAGTATCGGGGACCACGAGTGATTCGGAGGTATCGGTGCGGGCGTTAAGAATCTGGCCCGCCGAGAGCGCCCCAACGGTGAAGTAGTCGAAGTCAGCGACGTAATCGGGGTTGTCGCCAATCACGCCGGTTACTCGAACTACTTCGCCGGAAGCAACGCTTACCTGGTTGGCAAGCTGAATTGCTCCGTCATCTTCAACGGATGCGCCAACGACCGGGGCCGGTGGGATCTCCGGTGTGTTCATCGCGCCAAAGATTCGTCCTTTGGCGAGTTCGTCGTTGGCCGTACCAACACCGGTTACGAGCTCAGCGGCAAATGGATCGTCGTTGCCGCCGAGGTCTGCGCCTTCGATCTCGATGTAGCTCGCCTCAGGCTCCGCAGCGTTTACCGTGCCCGGACCCGTGTCTGCGCCGACTCGTTGCGAGAGCGAGACCCACAGTGCCTTCTCCATCGCCGTGCGACCGACCGTCCAGGAAAGTCTTGGGTCAGGACCCAACCGGGCCAAGTCGGCAGCGCTAAGTGGCCCTGACTTTGCCGCAAGTTCTGCGTATGTCGCGAGGAAGTCCTCGGACGCGGTTCGTGCTGTTGCCGGGCCGGCATCTTGCGCTGATGCAGCGATTTGACCGCCACCCAACGAAGTTGCCGCCGCGGTAAGAACCGCCAAAATAAGAATCATGAGTTTCCTCACGAGACCTCCAGGAATGTTGTGCGCCATCGCCGACGCAGCGGCGCCGCGATCGTGCGATGCCAAGGTTGAGAGACGGTCCCAGGTCGGGTCCGCCATTACTTAGACTCCGGGCGCAGCGATTCGGTTGACATCACGCGCAAAAATTTTTGCCGTACATTCGATGTCGACTTCGTGCTGGGTGGGGATAGCGAAGCTGCGACGCTTCGAACAACAAGTTGTCGTGCCGCTTTGCCGATGGTGCCATGGACGAGCGGGTTCCGCCAAGGCGCCATGAAGCACCAGTGGGCCAAAGGCACGGTCGGTTCGTATCGCCCTACTACGCTGACGATGTGGAAGCGGGACAGCGACGTCGGTTGAACTACATCATGCTCGTAGGTCTTGCGGCCGTGCTGAGCTTTGCCGCTGGAATCGCTAGTATCGCTGGTGACACCGAACGAATGGCCCATTTCTGGATGTCGGCCGAGCTCGATCGATTCGGCTCAGGGGCCATTTCTGAACGGATCGAATACGACTTCGGGTCAGCCGAAAGACGTGGCATCTATCGCGACGTCCCGCTGCTCAATGAAGCCTCCGTCGAGGTGCAAGCTCCTACCGCAGTGGGCGACTTTATCATCGAACCGGCCACCGACCCGCGCCGGTGCAACGATCGCCGTGCCAGTTTCGTGCTCAACGAGTCTTGGACCCGGATCTGCATCGGTGACCCCGAGGTCACTCATCGGGGGCGCCATCTTTATGACATCGGCTACCGGATCGACACGCTCACGTTCGACAACACGGTCGATTGGATCGCTGTCGGCCCTGGCTGGGCGGTGACTATTGAGGACGTCGAGGCCCATATCAGGGCACCCTACGAGCTCGAGTCGCCCCGTTGTGTCGACGGCGTGAACACCGACAAAGAGGTCGAATGCACCATTGAAACGGTCGCTCCCGGCCATATCCGGGTTACCGCAAGCGGGTTCAGAGGCATCAATGTTGAAGAACGCCGGATCGGGGACACGCTTCGCATTATGGCCAACCGAGGCGATGTTGTTCCCCTCGCTCCGGCACCGTCGTTTCCGAACCGATCAGGCGAGGATCCAAGCGCCGGGCTGCTGGCTGTCGCCGGCGCAAGCCTGCTTGGCTTCGCTGCTCTTGTTCCTCCCGTCTCGGCGTTCATCCGCCGCCGCGGACGGGAACTGGTGTGGGCGGGCGGCGCAGCCGATGCCGCCTTCGGTCCTTCTCACTTCGGCGAGGAAGACGGCCGCCCCGTCATTCGTCTCGATGCCGCCGACCTCGCCGAACTCGCAACGATCGAATTCGTGCCTCCGGCCGATCTCCAGCCCTGGCAGGGCGGCGTGATCGACAAGGAGCGACCCCGCCCCGAGCATCAGGTCGCCTGGCTTATTCAGAAGGCGATCGATGGTCAGATCGAGATCAGCGGTGATCGTATGGAAACGATCACCGAACTTCCGGGTCGCACGAGCGACAAATACCTTGACGCAATTTTCAGTCGCAGCAACAGCATCAAACTCGGGAAGCCGAACAAGGGTTTCCGCGTGGCGATGCAGGCACTCGAAAAGCAGCAGCAACACTTCGCCGATCACTCTCCCTTGTGGAAGCAGCGCTACGACACCCAGCGCGACGTCGTCCGACTTCTTGGCACCATTGCACTTATCACAGGACTCATCGTTCTCATCGTGGCTGCGGTACTCGCCGGTCGGGTTGGAGCTGGTTTCCTCCCAGTGGTGCTGCTGGCTGGTGCAATCCTCGGTGCAGGAATCGCGGCGGCCATCCGCGGTTGGGAGCTTCGAGTCCGTACTCCAGTCGGGTCGGCCGAGTGGCTCAAGGTCGAGTCCTTCCGGCAGTTCCTCGCCGAGTCCGAAGCACACCACGCCGATTGGGCCGCCGAACATGGACTGCTCCGCGACTACACCGCGTGGGCAATCGCCCTCGACGAGATCGACAACTGGTCAAAGGCTGTGGAGCGCTCGTCGGCGGGGCGCAACGATCCCACCGGCCACTACTACGCCACTCGCGGTATCTACCTCGGTGGAAGAGTCAGCGGATCTGTCGCCAGCGAATCGAAGGGCGGCGGTGGCGGAGGCGGATTTAGCGGCGGTGGAGGCGGCGGCGGTGGCGGAGGCGGTGGAGGCGGTAGCTGGTAGCTCTTCCCTCGCTGCCCTGGGAGTTAGGGTAGAGATTAGGAATAAAGCAGGTAGGGCTCGCGTAGCGCGTCGAACTCCTCGGCGCTCGCCTGCCATGCAGCGAGAATCTCATCGACCGGTGTGCCGGCTTCAATCTGCGACCCAAGCGATGACGTGCCCGAGAGGAGCCTGAATGCCGCTGGCCGATCGATGATCGAGCCGAGTCCCTGGGCACTCGCCTGGGTTTGGAACTCCGTGAGTATGTGCAACGTCGTGCCGACAGCATCGAAGGTAGAGGGATCGTCGAAGACCAGGAGCACGCCTTCGAGGCGTTCGCCCGAAAGTCGTGGTTCGGAAACGTTCCGTGGAAGTTTCTCGGGGGTGTACACCACCGGTTCAAAGGTGACGCCGGAAAGACCTTTGCCATTCAGCGCATCCGCCAGAGCGTCGGCATCGGCCCACTCGGCGCCGAACCGGTAGAAAGGCTCCTCGCTGCCGCCGCCGTAGCTCAGCTCGGTTGCTTCGAACAGCACCGAACCCGGATACGCAAGCGACGACTCGAAGCTCACCAAACCAGAGCTTGGCGGGATCCATGTCAGGCCGGTGTCAGGCCAAAGCATCGACCGTTCCCAACCGTCCATCACGAGCAGGTCGAGTTCGAGCGGTTCAAGACCTTCGAGCCAGCCTTGATCCTTTATGGCCATCGCGAGCTCCGCGGCGGTAAGGCCGTAGGCAGCGGGTATTGGGTATTGCCCAATAAACGAAATGTGCTGCTCCTCAAGCTGGACCCCGCGGGACGCTCCCCCACCAACAGGATTTGGTCGGTCCAGCACCAAGAAGCGAGTACCGGTTTCGGCGGCGGCCTGCATCGCGAGTCCCATGGTGGAGATATAGGTGTAGAAACGGGCGCCAGCGTCCTGCAGGTCATAGACCAACACGTCGATCTCGGCGAGGTGTTCTGTCGTCGGTTGCCTGATATCGCTGTACAAGCTGACGATTGGGGTTCCAGTGCGCTCATCGGTGGTGTCATCGATCTCCTCCCCAGCGCCACCTTTGCCCCGCACGCCGTGTTCCGGAGCGAAGATCGTGACGAGGTCGACGTTGTCGGCTTCTGCGAGCGCATCGATGAGATGGCCGTCGCGAACAAGCGATGCTTGGTTCGCTATGAGGCCAACCCGTTGCCCTTCGAGTGCCGCGAAGTCGGAATCTACAAGCCGTTGGGCGCCGGTAGTGACCGCAGGAAGCGGAACCGTTGTTGTTGGAATCGTTGTTGTGTCTGTGGCGGCGGGCATGGCGTTGCTGGTTGACGGGGCCGCTGGTGAGTCCGTCGTTGACGCCGAAGCCGACTGCGGCGCTGTTCCGGTCGCTGAGTTCTCGGCGAGATCCGACGACGATGAGCAGGCCGCGGCGACAAGCGCGAGCAGTAAAACGGCAAGAAGCCGAGAGATGCGAACGGCAGGAAGAGACTGAACGGCTTTCGACACCCGTCGGAATCTATCGGGAGTCCAGGTGTACGATGTCCATGCCATGCAACGAGTACTACGTTTTGTCGTTTTCCTTGCCCTCTGCGCGTCCACGCTCGTGACCATTGTTCCGGTCTCGGCAGAGGCCAACGAAAACCTCCCCCCTGACAACGCCCCCTTAGAAGACACCGCCCTAGAAGACACCGCCCTAGTAGACACCGCCCTAGAAGACACCGCCGGTTTCGCCGACACGTCGAAAGGCGCCTACAGCTGTGCACCTCGCTCCCCCGGGCGCGACATCGTCGTGCGCACCAAGGCCGAGCTAAAAAACGCGGTCGATGCCCGCCAACCTGGCGATGACATCCAAGTAGCCACCAACCGGGTGCTCGGCCCTATCCAGATGCTCGGAGGAACAAGCGGTTCCGACCGAAACTGGATCACCGTTCGGGCTGCCAAGGGCTTCAATCCGCGAATCCGCGCAACAGGCTTCGCCGGCGTCCAGATCGATGCCGACTACATCCAGATCTGTGACTTCGAAATCTTCGGCGTGGCACGGGGCAACAACCGCACCGAACAAACCAAGGTTGGTGTCTCGGTCGTCAACTCCCACCACGTTCGAATCGCCAACAACGAGGTCCGTCATTTCTCCAGCGGCGGTATCGCCGCGAACCACTCCAACAACATCGAGATCGTCGGCAACGACGTGCATCACAACTCCTTCTGGAGCGGTGAGCAAGGGTCCGGAATTTCGGTGTTTCAGCCCGATCGATCCATCGGCGACAAGAAGGGTTTCTATCAAATCGAAATCGCCGGCAACCGTTCTCACCACAACGAAAACCGGGTGACCTCACCACGAACCAACGCCGATCCGGCCAAGCGCACCGCCACCGATGGCAACGGCATCATCCTCGACGATTTCCGGCACGTGTTCCGCGACGATGGCCCGGGCGCCTTCGATGGACGCACGCTGGTGGCCAACAACGTCGTGCACAACAACGGCGGACGTGGCATCCACGGTGCCCCGAATGGCGGCATCCGGGTGCACATCATCAACAACACCGCCTACCACAACATGGCCTCGCTTCTGTCGGGTTTCGTGCCCTACGACAGTTGGGCGCACGCCGAGATCAGCGTGGCCGGAACCTTCAACGAGGCCTCCCAGAACGTCAAGGTCGTCAACAACGTTGCCGTGATCAACCCGAAGCTCGCAGGACGCGGCGTAATGGCGTTCTTCCGGAGCAACATTGGCGATAACACGCTCGAGGAACACCACAACAGTTTCCAGGGACCGGCCCAACGCGACTTCTACCTCTACCCCGGCCTGCGATGGGCCGAGGGGCCTCACCCGCTCGGCAAAGGGTCGGTCACAAACGCTTCGGTCAAGTTCGTCAACCCCGCTCGCGGCAACTTCGCGCTGGCCTCACCAACCAAGCGGGGCTCAAACTTCTGGGCCAAACGAATCGATCGTCAGGACATCCGTGGCACTCGGCGCCCCATCGGCGGGTACACCGAACGCGGCGCCTTCGAATACCGGCGGTAGGGTTCGAAACACGCAGGCCAGCGGGCGACGGAGCCACGGCCGGAGAGCTGAGAGATGGTCGACGACAGGCCGAAAGACGGATTCGCAGGCGACAAGAAGACAGGCCAGTCGTTTCTCGGCCCCGCCGAGCGCAAGTTCATCGACTGGGGTATTCCTAAGATCCCCAAACCTATTCTTAGCCACCACCTCACAGCGCTGACGCTGTTGTGGTCGGCCCTCACGGTTCTGTTCGGTTGGCTCGCTGCCGACGACTTGGCCTGGCTTCACGGCGTCTCGGTGATGGTGTTTCTGCAGTGGCTTACCGACTCGTTCGACGGCTCACTCGGTAAGTTCCGCAAACAGGGGCTCGTCAAGTGGGGTTTCTTTATGGATCACCTGCTCGACCTGATCTTCGCTGGGTCGATCGTTATCGCGTACTCGTTCTTGGTGCAGGCCAAGTGGCTCGAGTTTCTCTTCCTCATCTTGCTGCTGGTCACGTGCGCAACGATGGCGGTGTCGTTTCTTTCCTTCGCCGCAACGAACCAGTTCCAGATCGCCTACTACGGCATTGGTCCAACCGAGATTCGTATTGGTTATATCGCGCTGAACACCGTGGTGTTCTTCATCGGCACCGAGGTCTTTAGCTGGGGTGTGCCGGTCATCGTTGCTCTCAATCTGGCAGCACTCTTGGTGCTCGCCACTCAAACCAGCAGGAACCTTTGGGCGATCGACAAAGAGAACAATGTCGACGGAGCGCCCCGTTAGTTGTTGGTGGGGAAACCGAGGTCAACCTGGCTCGTTGCCGGGTCTGGCCAGCGGCTGGTGACGACCTTGGCTTTGGTATAGAACCGCACTCCTTCGGGTCCGTACATCGTGGTGTCGCCGAAGAGTGAATCTTTCCAGCCACCGAACGAGTGGTAGCCCACGGGTACCGGAACCGGCACGTTGATGCCGACCATGCCGGCATCGGCATCGTCCTGGAACTTGCGAGCGGCCCCACCGTTTTGGGTAAAGATCGCAGCGCCGTTGCCCCATTGGTTGTTCTTGATGAGGTCGACGCCGTCCTGGTAGCTGTCGCATCGCACGACACAAAGCACTGGCCCAAAGATCTCATCGCGGTAGCAGTCCATGTCGGTGGTGACATTGTCGATGAGGCTCACACCGATGAAGTAGCCGTCGCCCTCGAACTGTTGGTCGCGGCCGTCGACGACAACGGTGGCTCCCTGGTCGACGGACGAGGCGAGGTAGCCGGCAACCCGGTCGCGAGACTCCCTGGTTATGAGCGGGCCCATTTCCGAGGTCGGGTCGGTACCGTCGCCAATCGTGAGCTTCGCCATCCGCTCCTTGATGGCTTCGATGAGTGGCTCGGCAACGTCGCCCACGGCGGCGACGACCGAGATCGCCATGCAGCGTTCTCCGGCGGACCCATAGGCGGCCGAGACCGCAGAGTCAGCGGCGAGACCGATATCGGCATCGGGAAGCACCACCATATGGTTCTTGGCGCCGCCGAGTGCCTGCACCCGTTTGCTGTGGGCGGTCGCCCGCTCTTGGACGTACTTGGCGATCGGCGTCGAGCCGACGAAACTCGCAGCCTTCACATCAGGATGCTCAAGAAGACGGTCGACGGCGACCTTGTCGCCCTGGACGACGTTAAGAACTCCGGGCGGGAAACCGGCCTCTTGGAAGAACTCCGCCATACGAAGTGGTGCAGAAGGGTCGCGCTCGGATGGCTTGAGAACGAAGGTATTGCCGGCGGCAATAGCGTTCGGGATCATCCAGAGCGGCACCATCATTGGAAAGTTGAATGGGGTGATGCCGGCAACCACACCAAGCGGCTTCCGAACGGTATAGACATCGACGCCGCTGGACGCTGACTCGTTGTAGGCGCCCCGCAGGTCTTCGGCGATGCTGCACGCATACTCGATGTTCTCGATACCCCTGGCGATTTCTCCGGCCGAGTCGGAAAGTACCTTGCCGTGCTCCGCAGTAAGAAGCGCTGCGATCTCCTCGGCGTTCTCGGCGATCAGGTTCCGGAAGTTGAACATGAGCTTCGTACGGCGAGCGATGGAGGTGACGCTCCAGTCCTCGAATGCGGCTTGTGCCGATGCGACGGCGGCATCGACCTCTTCGATCGACGCCAGGTCGAGTTCGGCCGACTGCTTTCCCGTGGCCGGGTTGAATACCGGCGTGGTGTTTCCGGACGTCGAGGGGGCTGCGACGCCGTCGATGAGGTGGTGAATCGACTTCATGAGTTGTGGTGTTCCAGTTGAGAGAGAGAAAGAGAGAGAAAGAGAGAGAAAGAGAGAGAGATATTTAAATCAGGTAACTGCTGAGCCCGCGCTTGAGGAACTGGCCATCGCCCTTTGCCCCCAAGTACGCGTCGTTCTCGACGATCACGCGACCCCGTGAGAGTACCGTTTCAACCTTGCCGGGAACGGTAATTCCCTCGTAGGAGGAGTAGTCGAGGTTCATGTGATGGTTCTCGACGCTGATGGTCCACGAGTGGTTGGGGTTGTACAGCACGATGTCGGCGTCTGCGCCGGGCGCAATGACGCCCTTTCGGGGATACAAGCCCATCATGCGAGCCGGAGTTGTCGAGCAAAGCTCTACCCATCGGGCAAGCGAAATCTCGCCTTGGGTGACGCCCTGGTAGATCATGTCCATTCGGTGTTCGACACCACCAATACCGTTGGGGATCGCCCGAAAATCATCGGCGCCCAGGCTCTTTTCTTTCAGGCAGAACGGGCAGTGATCGGTGGATACAACACTCAGGTCGTTCGTGCGCAGACCGGTCCAAAGGTCGGCCTGGTGATGATCATGCTTCGAGCGGAGCGGCGTAGAGCACACGTACTTTGCGCCTTCGGCCCCCTGGTCCAGATGGTCCTCGAGCGTGAAGTACAGGTACTGCGGACAGGTCTCGGCGAACACGTTCGCGCCCTTGTTGCGGGCAATCGCCACCTGCTCGAGTGCCTCGGTTGCCGAAAGGTGCACGATGTACAGCGGAGCGGCACCGACTTTCGCGAGCTGAATAGCCCGGTGCGTCGCTTCGCTTTCGAGTTCGGCGCGGCGAACGTACCCATGGGTGACTGGGTTCGTGTCGCCGCGCTCCACTGCCTGTTGGGCGAGTACATCGATGGCCAACCCGTTCTCGGCGTGCATCATAAGAAGCCCGCCGTTGCCCGCGACCTGCTGCATCGCCTGGAGAATCTGGCCATCGTTGGACATGAGCACCCCCGGATAGGCCATGAAGAGCTTGAAGCTCGACACACCCTCGTCGACGAGAATGTCCATCTCTTTCAACGACGTTGGATTGACGTCGCCAATAACCATGTGGAGCCCGTAGTCGATGGCGCATTGGCCTTCGGCCTCGGCGAGGCGAGCGTCAAAGGCCTCGCGCACGTTGTCGCCCACCGACTGTTGAGCAAAGTCAACGATGGTGGTGGTTCCACCCCATGCCGCGGCGCGAGTACCGGTTTCGAAATCGTCGGAGGCAACGATGCCGTCAGTGCCGAAGGGCAGCGACATATGGGTATGGACGTCGACGCCTCCCGGAATGACGTACCGACCTGACGCATCGAGGACCCGTTCGGCACCCCGCTCGGCTGCTTCCGCAACGTCGGATCCGGGCTGAAGAACAGCCACGATGATCTCGCCGTCGACGAGCACCTCGGCGAGGTCGGCACCGGTCGCCGAAACCACCGTTCCGCCCTTGATCAGCAGTGTCATCGAAGTCCCCTATATCTACGTATCTGACTGCCTTCTGCCAGAGTGGCAGTTAGAGGCTTACTCCAAGTTCACCGTGAATCGAATCGACGGCGTCGTCATCGAGCCCAAGGCCACCGGCGAGGTCGCGGAGGTAGTTGATCTCGTCTTGGTTGTCGATATCGATAGCCATGATCGACACGGCGTACGCCTGTGAGGCGAGTCCACCTGGGACCGACCGGGCAAAGGCGCTTGGGTCGATGAAAGGACCATCGAGCTCTTTGCGGAGGTAGTCCTCTTCATCAGCTTCGAGCTCGCCGAGTTGTTCGATGATGTTGTCGACTTCCTCTTTGCTTACTTCGCCATCGGACTTGGCCGAGTTCACCATTGCTTTGATGAGAACCTCGGCCTGGTCATCGTTGAGATCGTCAGCGTCGGAGCGGTCATCGTCGTCCTTGCCGCCCATAAGGTTTCCGAGGCCGCCAAGCTTGCTGCCCATTCCGCGCGCACCGCGGCCGGCAAGCATTGAGCCCGCCATGCTGCCGATCATCCGGCCAGTGCGACCGCCGACCATGCCGCCGACGGCGCCACCGCCGACGCTACCGAGCAGGCTTCCGAGAATTCGAGTGAAGTTCATGTGGGGGGTCTCCTTGAAACAATTTCTTACCGCTTCACAGCGAAGCGGTCCCCCTAATCTACTGGAGTTTCGCAACGACTTGCCGAGGTTGGCTGGTTTCCGCTCAGATGGCGTAATGCGTCGTATGTTGGCTGCCGCGATCCTTGGCCCCTCTTTGTTGGTTGCGTCGTTGGCGTGGAGCGCTTTCGGGATGCTGAATACGGTTCTTGACCCGGGACGCTCCGAGCGGATCGCTGACACACTTCTCGAAGATGAACTCGTTCAGCAGCAACTTCGCGAAAGCATCGCTGGAGCGGTGGGTGACCAAATCCCATCGGAGGTTCCGGTAAGCGATGAGCAACTGGAATCTGGCGCCGGCGTCGCGCTCCAGAATCCGGTCGTCGAGGTGCTCATTCGCGATGCTTTTGTGCAAGCACATCAGGCGTTCCTCGGTGAAGCCGAACCGCCGACGAGCCTCGACGTGGGGTCGGCAGCAGGCGATATCCGCGACGGCGCACTGTCGGGAGTTCCCGGTGGACCCGAACTCGTGCCGGATGGGCCCGGCTTAGTCATCGACCTGCCGACCGACCAGATTCCAAACCTTGGCGGGTTTCGGCGCTGGCTGCAACGGGCGGCGCCGCTGATGGCACTCATCGCCGCTGCGGGCGTTGCCCTGGCATTACTTACGGCTAAGAACCGCGCTGCGGTGCTTCGCCGCGCTGGTATCTGGGCACTTGGCTCCTCAGCGATCTGGTTGGTTCTCAACATCGGCCTGCCTTGGGTGGCCACGCAGTACTTCAGCGGACAAGCCGCTATCGCCGGAGCACTCGTCGACGCGTTCTTTGGCCAAATGTTGATGCCGGCGATCGTCTTGGCCGGCTGCGGTCTTGCCCTTGTGGTGGTATCGGCGCTCTGGCCCAATGGTTCAAGGGCTCCGGCCCAGCGCACCGACGGGGGCGGCGTCCTTATGCGCCGACAAGGGGCCAACGATGGGCCCAAGCCGGCGCCGATCTATGTCGCTCCGCCCGGTGAGATCACTCCTCGATATGTTGCCGGCCCCTCGCAAACTCCGATTACCCACAGGCCTGTGGAGAACCCTCGACCAGTCCAACAACAGCCGCAACAGCAACCGCAGGCACCACAACCTCAACAGCCTCAACAGGCGCCACAGCAAAATCCGCCAGCAGCGAAGCGCACGCCGCCGGTCGAGCCCGGCGAATGGGTACCCGGCGTTGGTTATGCCGAGCCGTCCACCACACGCCCCGCTGAGCCTACGGGATTCGAACGACCCCAGTCGCCCGTAGCGAAGCCGGCGGCTCCCACGTGGATTCCGGGCCAGGGTTACGTCGATGAAGAGGGCAACCCCGTCGACCCATAATCTCGGGGCAAACAGCCCGCAGCGACGACAACCGCCGACGAGTCACATTTCGTGGCGTCTTGGCCACCAGCGGTGGTATTTGCCAGACTGTGCGTATGGGTGACGATTTCTGGAACAAAACTGGGCGCATCGTTGAGCTACAACGAGACCCAGCGACCGCCGAGGCGCGGCGCCGAATCGTGCAGCCCGAGCGAAAGCCCCGGTCTCGCTATGAACCCACCGCCATCGTGGTGTTGGTGGTGATTGCCGTGATCACCATGACGCTTGGCTATCTCGGCGGTCGAGACAACCCGCTTCTTAGCGCTGCGCCCGTCGAGCCTTCCGACGTCGATGAAGTGATCGCTGCGAGCCCCGCAACCACAAGCCCCGCAACTACAAGCTCGACCTCGATTCCCGTGTCGACGGTCCCGCCCACCACGGCCGCCGCAGTCATCGAACCGCCATCGCTTGCCGATGATTTTGCTGATGACTTTTCTGGAGAGCCGGACTCGACAGTCATTGCAGCCACCGCTCCCACTTCGACCACGACTATCTCTCCTCCAAGCTCGCCTCCAAGCTCTCCTCCAATCCCGACCCTCACAGCGGAAACCTCGGGTGAGCTCGCTGCCGGAATCGCCGAAGCGCTTCAGGGCGTCGATGATGATCAGCCGGTCTTGGCGACCGGCCTCGCGGTCGAGATAGATGACGACGCTCCCGGACTCACGCCGTCGCCCGCCGTTGCCGAAACCATTCAACGCAACACCAATGCCGAAGCCAACCGGGCGATTGCTGGTGACGCTGTAGCCCTCGAGTCGAGCCGCGAGTTCATTGCGCTAAGCACCGAGGTCTTCGGCGCCGATGGCCCCAAGGTGGTGCCGCTCGATGACGAAGGTGACGCGTACGAAATCAACGGCAGCGTTCAGTTCGAGTACAAAAGTCGGGTCATTGTCGAAAGCTATCTTCCGTTCCTCGATCGTCTCGTCGATCTCCTGGAGCAGCGCCCGAACCTGACCCTTGTCGTTGTGGGACACACCGATACCCGAGGCGATGCCAGCAAGAACCTCGATCTTTCCAAAGCACGAGCCGAGTCGGTGGTGGCATATCTGATGTTCCGGGGCATCGATGTCGAGCGACTCACTGCGCTCGGCCGGGGCGAGACCGAGCCATTCGCCAGCAACGACACCGAGGCTGGCCGCGAGCTCAACCGCCGGATTCAGCTGGTGCTCGACCGGGTTGCTAACTAGCTCTGCGGTTCGCCCGTTGGTTCGCCCATCGGATAACACAGGGCGATGACTTCGCTCCTGCTGACCAACGACGACGGTATCGATTCACCGGCGCTCCTTCCGACGTATCGGGCTCTCGCTGCCATCGTCGATCATGTGACCGTGGTCGTCCCCCACATCGAGCGCAGCTGGATTGGCAAGGCCATCAGCCGGCACGACGAAATCCTCATGCGGACCGAAGTCCGCGACGGCGTTGAAATCACTACCACCACTGGTTACCCAGCCGATTGCACCCAGGCTGGCCTGTTCAACACCGGCCATCCTCTCCCGGACATGGTCGTTTCTGGAATCAACATTGGCGCCAACCACAGCACGGCGTTTCTGTTTGGTAGCGGCACTGTTGGCGCTGCCATCGAGAGTGCCCTCGTGGGGGTTCCAGCAATCGCGCTGTCGGCTAGCAGCGCGGCAGACAACTTTGGGCCATGGAACTCCTTTATGCGGAGTGCCGACTCGACCTCGACGTGGGAAACGATTGCCGCAGTCAGTGCGGGCCTCGTCGCAACTGTTCTTTCCGCCGGTTTTCCGTCCGACGTCGACGTGCTGACCGTGAATCTCCCGGAGGGGGTAAGCGCCAGCAGCCCGCTCGCCGTCGCTCCACTCGGGCATACCGGGTACGGCCAACTCTTCAAGGAACACAAAACAGGAGTGCTGAAGCACGACTGGGTGAGCGATGTCGGCCCCGTCGCTGGCGCCGATATCAGCACCTCCGACATCGAGCTCTGTCACCAGGGAAGCATTGTCGTAACCCCACTGCAGCTGCCAAAACTCAGTAACGCGCTGACGTCGACCGAGGCCCTCTTTCGGACCTAACCGCGTCCGTCTAACGGATCTGAACCGCTCCGGTGGTGACGATCTCGATCCACGTCACGCCCGGAGTGAGCTCGATCACGCTCCCGTCGCCACGAGTCAGCGTGGCAGCGTCGCGAAGTGTTGGCCGTGTCCAGACACCTGACACGGCTTTGCCGTCACTAAGCACCGTGGCCGGCCCGTTTCCGACAAAGACGAACTCCGGGACAACCGCGCCGCTGCTGTCCTTCATGCCCGTCGGGATCTCAGCAACTTCGACAACGACAACATTCGCCGCCGTCAATACCCCGCCATTGGCCAACGTATGGGGAGTCCCGCGTTGGGTGCGGCTCCAGGCATCGCCCGTCCACGCCCAATCGATAGCAACCGACGGGAACGACACAACGGCGCCAGCAGCATCGCGACCACGCGAGGCGGTGCCCTCGGACCGGTAGGTGAACTGTGCTGGCGGCATCGAGGCTTGCGCCGCGCCCCAGAGGTCAGACGCCGACGTATAGAGATTGTGTGGGGCCCGGCGGCCCGAGCTGCGCCAGTACGCGCCGAACCTCATCGCACCGAGGTTTTGGACCAGTTCTTGGCGACGAAGCATCGTCTCGGTCAAGTCGTTTGCGCCGGAGTACGCAAGAATCGGCCGACCGAGCCCGCTGAGATAAGAGATGTCGGTCGTTCTTCCTGACCGAACGGGCCCGATGTCTCCCCCACCAGAATGGAAGACTGCGGCCAGCCGGGTGATTCCGCCTTCAACCTCTTCCTCGATGATCAGGTCAGCGGCATCAAGCCCGGTATGGGGACGAGCATTCTCGCTGTTGTCGATCTTCACAACGAGCGCGGCGCGGTTTTGCGCAGCTCCAGGGAGGCCGGTCAGCGGATGCGTTCCGGGCTGGGCGACCGGAGCTGGTGCCACTGCGGCTGCGACTGGGGTGTCCAGGCCGAGAGTGCCCAAGAACCCTTGATACTGCGAGGCTGGATTGCCGGAGACAGCCGGGACCGTTGGCGCTGGTGCCCGGGTGTCGAGCGGTTCCTGGGTTATCGATGGGGGAACCGTCGAGGTGTTCGCAGCAATGGCTAGGTCATCGAGGAGCTTTTGAGGAAGCACAAACGCCACGTTGGGGGCCATTTGGGTTGAGGAGGGCAGGGTGGTCGAGGATCGACCGGTAGTACTCGGCGTGAGAGCGGACGACGAAACGGACGTTACCGGCCCGCCAGCATTCGATAGCGCGACGACTTCGACGACCGACGATGGGGCTGAGGCCTCCGGCACCGAATTCGCGCACGCCGACACGATCAGAACCGTGGCGACTACCGACGCAGGAACCGCCACTATCGACCGAAACGAACGTCCGGTGTTGCGCGTGAGCTTCACCGTGAAGTATCGGCACGACGAGCGCTATTGCGAGT
>CALGZB010000151.1 GCA_937934655.1 uncultured Acidimicrobiales bacterium
GTGCCACGCCGTTGGCGTGGCACTTCTTGATGCTCCGGGGGTGGGGATCGAACCCACGACAATTCGATTAACAGTCGAACGCTCTGCCAGCTGAGCTACCCCGGAAGGTCAGCCGCAAATGATAGCAGCGCCGGAAAGCGTCGCAGCACCTGGGAATGGGAATTCTCTTGGTCTCTTCACTATCCCGCTACTATCCCGCCATTATCCCGCTACTGCGTGAGGCGAACAGGGTCGCCGACAACCGACGCTTCCCAAGTCGTCACGTCGACGACGTTGTTCCCGTTGGGGTTGTAGACCAGATAGTCCACGTACCACCAGCAGCCACCAGGAAGAGCGTCACACGCGTTTCCGGGAGGGATCGGGATACGAACCTCGAGCCACTTGTTGTCGAACAGTCGATGGTCGGGACTAGGCGTGGGCTCGCTGGTTACGATCGCACAATTGTCGCTGGCGTCTCCCACCGTTCCAGAGTCCTGCCAGGCGCTCGGCGTCGAGTTGCGGGAATAGGACCGGTAGCTACAAATGTCGGCGAAACCCCAGGGCGTATCCACCCGTAGGGTTAGACGCTGGGTGGCGTGGGCGTCGCCGGCATCCCATAGACGGATCAGAAGGTCGCCTTCATGGCGGCTCGTTATCTCGGCAAGGTGGAACCGCGAGCTGCCCTTTGTGGTCTTCATGGCCATGTCATTGAGCGCAAACAGCTTTGGTTGGTCTCCAGAACCAACGTTTACCGCCTTCAACGAGTAGTAGTTCCAGACGATGCCGTTCTCGTTTGCCCCGGGGAACCCCGACGTTGCCATGCGGAACGGATAGATGTCGGACTTTGTCGGAATGAACGAGCAGTGGGTCGTCCACGTCAGCTGCGGGTAGTCACCGGGCTGAACCACTTCGCTACAAGGATCCGCTGGTTCTGCCGAGCTTGGATGAACCGTGAGTGTTGGCGTGGTCAGCAGGCTGCCATCGGCGTCGTACAGCGTTACTTCGGTCGGGAATGGCCGGTTTCCGCCATCGAGCTTCGGACCAGACGCAGTATTAAACGACAGGTCGTATCCCTGAATCTCGATGACCTGCCCAACCGCTGACGGGGGAACGTCGATCGCGTAGAGGTACCCCGAGGCGCGATAGTCAGGATTTCCAAAATTGGCGTTGTCGCAATGGGCGTTGCTAAGCGAGCAGTCGGTACCGTGTGCGTCGCCGTAGGAACCATTGGTCGACTTGCCGGCCATTAATGGCCAGAAACCGGGCTGCGTCACGCCCGGGGTCTCACAACCGGCGTCGGTTGGGTCTCGGCATCCGTCGGGAAGGTCATTTCCGAAAACGTTGGCTGGGCTACCCAGCCGCACCGGAGCCACGAACTCAGCGAGCGCCTGGCGGGTGATTTCGACGTTGTCCAAGAAGGGGGCCGAAAAGTAGACCGGCGCTGCGGTGTCGGTGAGACGCACAAGGAGCGCAAACGGGTTCGTCGAGTCCGCCTCGATCGAAAGCTCCCACCGCGGTCGCGATGGGGATGCGGCCATTTCGCTCAGGTCGATCCCATTCTTTGCGAGAGACTCGGTGGCAACGATTCGAGCACGGTCGATATCGGGCATCCAAATGGTGCCCGAAAGTGCAGCAGCATCAGTGGCGCGTTGAACCCGAGTCGCCTGGGTGTACCAAGCGCCGACATCAATTGCCAGCGCCATAAAGCCGATGAGCGGGATGAGAAGCAATGAAACCATTGCAATCGCATAGCCGCTATCGCCGTTGCGGCTTCGCGTCATGTTTATCCCATCGGACTCCGACGCTGATTACTTGAGGCCCAACTGAAAGGTCTGAACGGAGGTCAGATTCGGCTGCGCATCTCACGAACGACGCCTTACACCTATCCAACCATCTTCCGATGCGTTCTTAGGCGCCTCTACCGATGCACTTAGGCGCCATCGAGGTAGTCGCGAAGCTTCTCACTGCGAAGCGGGTGCCGAAGCTTTGCCAACGTCTTTGACTCGATCTGACGGATCCGCTCGCGCGTGACGCCAAATTGCTTACCGACCTCTTCAAGCGTTCGTGGACGCCCGTCGTCGAGTCCGAAACGCAGGCGGACAACTTCCTTCTCGCGGTCGCTGAGGTCATCGAGCGCCTCAAGGACCGCCTCGCCCAGCATCTGGCGGGCTGCCGCATCGGCCGGCTTCACCGCTTGATCGTCAGCGATGAAGTCGGCGAGATACGTGTCGTTCTCGTCGCCAACGGGGGTGTCGAGGGAGAGGAGGTCCATCGAGATGCGCTTGATCTCGCGAATGCGGTCGACCGGCAGGTCGCAGCGTTCAGCCAATTCGTCGTTCGTTGGCTCGCGCTCGAGTTCGGAGAGCATCTGGCGCTGCATGCGCTTTACCCGGTTAATCGACTCGACCATATGGACGGGGATACGAATCGTGCGGGCCTGGTCGGCGATGGCACGGGTTATCGCCTGGCGGATCCACCACGTGGCGTAGGTGGAGAACTTGAAGCCCTTTTTGTAATCAAACTTCTCCACCGCTCGCATCAGACCGAGGTTGCCCTCTTGGATCAGGTCGAGCAGCAACAAGCCACGGCCCACGTACCGCTTGGCGATAGACACCACCAGCCGAAGGTTGGCTTGGGTAAGTTCCTCCCGCGCCTTCTCGCCGTCGCGCTGCGACCGACGGAGTCGAGCCCGCTCGATCGGTTCAAGCTCGCTGAGCTTCTCCGACGCTGCGAGGTCGGCGAGCGCATGTTCGGACACAAGACCAGCTTCGATGCGCTCGGCAAGCCGGACTTCTTCCGGGCCGGTTAGGAGATCAACCCGGCCGATTTCTTTCAGGTAGCGCCGGGTTGGGTCAGAGCCGCCCGAGTCGGCCTTGGCCACGCCCTTGGTTGGACGAGGCGGCGGCGTTGGCAAGAAGAACGGCTCATCGTCAACAACTTCGTCGAGTCGAATACCCTCGGCCTCGAGACGGTTATTCACCGATTCAAGGAGCGGCTGCGAAAGCTCGACGTCTTTGAGCAACTCGACCACCTCATCGGTGGTCAGCGCCCCGTTGCGCTTCCCCTTCTTGATCAGCTTGGCAAGATCAGCCTCGGAGATTTGCCCGCTCTGCGTGAGGCTTTCGAGCGTTTCTGATGTCGTTGTCATACCCGCCCCTCCCCATGCTCGATCAGCCACGGCAAGAGATTTCCAACCGCAGCATACGTCGTTTCGGAATCACGCAGATCCTGGATCTGCAGTTTCAACCAAGCGATGGTCTCACCATAGGACGCTGGGTCCGCAGATTGGCGCGCCTCAACCATCATTACTTTCAAAACCCGACCAGAGGCCCGGTCGACCAAGCGGGCCACCAGGTCGTGACCATCTTCGTTCAATTCGCCCACAACAAGCGCTCCGATGAGATCGCCGACGTCCGGGTCACCCAGCGCAACAGCTTCGTGGACCGACGAGGTTGCAAGGATCGCGTGGAGCGCTTCACGGTGAAGGGCCGACTCGAAGAGGACCGGGTCGAGTTGCGTTGCGAGGGTTTCGCGGTCGTGTAACAACAGACGAAGTACTTGATCTTCGGTGCTATCGAATCGAATCGACGAGGCTGCGGCTCCGACTGCAGGCGCTGGAGCACTTCGCTGCACTGGGCTGATCTGGCGATTGCGGAGTTGGTCGACATCGACTCGACACCGGTCGGCGATAGCCATGAGGTACTGGTCGCGTACCAGAACGCTCGGATGGGCCTGCACCAACTCGACCGCAGTTTCAGCGGCACGAGCACGCCCCTCTGGCGTGCGAAGGTCTCCCCGGTCGAGGGCCCGGTCGACACGGAAACCAAGAAACGGTTTGGCATTGGCTACCGACTCGGCCAGGGCCTCAGGGTCGTTGCGGGCAAGCTCGGCCGGGTCGACGCCTTCCGGAAGCGCCGCTACGGCGACATCGATCTCGTACGCCTGCTCCCACTCGTAAAAGCGCTCGGCGGCATTCTGACCGGCATCGTCGGCGTCAAAGGCCAGCACGACTCGTTTCGCGAATCGCTTGAGGACCTTAAAGTGCTCTTCGGTAAGTGCGGTGCCGCAGGTAGCAACCGCACGAGGCAGACCAGCTTCGGCGAAACCAATGACATCGGTATAGCCCTCGCACACAATGGCTTCATCGGCCGCCACCATGTTGCTCTTCGATTTATCGAGGCCGTACAGAACCCGACTCTTGCTGTAGAGCACGCACTCGTCGGAGGTGTTGCGATATTTCGGGCCTTCGGTGTCGGGCAACTTTCGTCCGCCGAACGCAATGGGGTCGCCGTTGACATCGAAGATAGGAAAGAGGAGCCGGGCTCGGAAAAAGTCCTGTTGCTTATTGCGCCGGTTCACGAACCCAAGACCGGCAGCCTTGAGGTCTTCAGCATTGAGTTTGAGCTTGCGAGAAAGAATGTCCCAATCGTCAGGCGCCCAGCCGAGCTTGTATTCGCGGACGAGGTCGCCGTCGTAGCCTCTTGACTTGAGGTAGGCACGCGCTGGCCCTCCGTCAGGAGCCTTAAGCAGTCGCTGGTGGTAGAACTCGACGGCCTCGGCGACCGACTCGACAAGCCGGTTCTTTCGTTTGCGGCTCTCGCCCTCGTTCTTGTCGGTGTAGTTGAGGGTGACGCCACATTTTCCCGCCAAGAACTCGACCGCTCCGACGAAGTCGAGTCCGTCGAGTTCACGGACGAAGGTGATTGCGTCACCCGAGGCCTTACAACCGAAGCAGTGGTAGAAGCCTTCTTCAGCGTTGACCGAAAATGAGGGGCTCTTCTCGTTGTGAAATGGGCAAAGTCCAGTCCAGCGACGGCCGACCTTTCGGAGCGCGACACGCTGGCTGATAAGACCCACCATGTCGGTCGAATCCCTGACTCGCGCGATGTCCTCGTCAACGATTCCCATACTGGTTGAGAAACTACCAGTGCCCGCTGACAAGCGGAGACCTGAATACCGCCTCCCACGAAACTGCGAGCCGGGTTACTCGGCCAGAATGGCTTGCGCAGCTGCGAGGCGAGCAGCGGGAACCCGGAAGGGGGAGCACGACACGTAGTCAAGGCCCGCATCGACGAAGAAACGAATCGAGGCAGGGTCACCGCCGTGTTCGCCGCAGACACCGATCTTCAATCCGGGCTTCGACTTCCGGCTCGACGCGACCGCTTGGGTCACAAGAGCGCCCACTCCCTCGACATCGAGGGAACCGAACGGACTGCTCGGCAGAACGCCCTTTTCGATGTAGGGACTGATAACCGTGGCTTCGAGGTCGTCGCGCGAGTACCCAAAGGTCAGCTGGGTGAGGTCGTTGGTTCCAAACGAGAGAAAGCCGGCAATCTCTGCGAGTGAGCCAGCGACGAGTGCGGCACGAGGAGTCTCGACCATCGTGCCAACGATCGGAGGGGTGTCGAGCACCTCGGCCCACGCCTCAAGAACCGTTGTGGTCGCCTCCCGCAACTCGGTGAATGTACCCACCAGCGGAATCATGATCTCGGCCTGCGGATCACCGCCATCCGCTTGGCGTTGTTTCACGGCTTCGGCCAGAGCACGAGATTGCATGGCGTAGAGCGACGGGCGGAGAATTCCGAGACGAACTCCACGGAATCCGAGCATCGGGTTTGCTTCATGAAACTTGTCGGCGGCCGGACCCGAAAGCCCGTGCAGAAACTCGTGCAGTGGCGCATCGAGCAGCCGAACCGTCACGGGCAGACCATCCATCGCCTCGAGAACATCGACAAAGTCGGCTCGTTGATGGTCGAACATTTCATCGAGCGCCGAGTCGTCGCCGTCGACGACGAACCGTTGCACGAGAGCGGCACGCTCCCCCATGAATTGATGCTCGGTGCGGCAAAGGCCGATGCCCTTGGCTCCAAAGTCTCGTGCCCGGGTAGCGTCCTCGCCGTTGTCGGCGTTGGCTCGAACAGCGACTCGGCCTTCACAAATCTCATCGGCCCAACCCAGCAGGATCTCGAGTTCGGCAGGCGGGCCCGTAGCGTCGATCTGGGCACCACCGAGGAATACTTCGCCGGTGGCCCCGTCAAGAACGACCTCGGCGCCTTCGTCGAGCTGGTCTGCCCCGACACGAACCGTTCCGTCAGCGCCGAAGTCGAGCGTCTCGGCGCCGCAGACCGCCGGGATACCCCATCCTCGTGCAACCACCGCAGCGTGGCTCGCCAGACCACCCCTGCCGGTAACGATGCCCTCGACCACACGCATCGCGCCTTCGTCGGCGGGCGACGTTTCGAGACACACCAGCACAACCATTTCGCCGCGATCAAACGCGTCCATCGCCGCATCTGCGGTGAAATAGGCGCGGCCACTTGCAGCACCCGGCGAGGCGCCGATACCGGTTGCGAAGGCAGCGGTGTCGCCGACATCGGCAGCACCATGAAGAAGGTCGTCGATACGCGACGCGTCAAACGACGCAACCGCGGTCTCTTTGGCGGTCTGATCGCCATCTTTGGCGTCGGCCACAAGGCCGATCAATTGCTGTGATGGATCGCTGACCATGACGCTCCCGGGTAGCCGAAATGCCCCGACGCTCTCGCCGAGGCACCGTGGCGACCTTACTGAGGAAGACGGTCGGCTAGGTAGTTCAAAAGCTGATCGATCGATACCCGATCCTGGGCCATGGTGTCGCGGTCTCGGACGGTTACGGCACGGTCATCGAGCGTGTCGAAATCGACGGTGACGCAAAGCGGCGTTCCTACTTCGTCTTGACGCCGGTAGCGCTTGCCAATGGCTTGGGTTTCGTCGTAGTCGGTCATGTAGTGCGGCGACACCATGTCGAACACCTCGCGGGCCGTCGGCGTGATCGTGTCCTTCTTCGACAGCGGGAGAACGGCCACTTTGTACGGGGCAAGACGGTGGTCGAGTTGCAACACGGTACGGGTTTCGTCGTTCACCACTTCTTCTTTGTAGGCATTCATCAGGAATGCCATGGTGGTGCGAGTAGCGCCTGCGGCTGGCTCGATCACGTGTGGGACATAACGCGACCCGTCGGAGGAATCGACGTACTCGATGCGTTGCGAGGAGTGCGTTGCGTGTTGGGTGAGGTCGTAGTCGCCACGGTTCGCGATGCCCTCGAGTTCGTCCCAACCCCAGGGGAACATGAATTCAACGTCGGCGGTTCCGGTGGAGTAGTGCGAAAGCTCATCGTCGTCGTGCGGACGCAAGCGAAGCGCCTCTGGGTTCATGCCCAGGTTGAGATACCAGTTCATCCGTTCTTTACACCAGTACTGGTACCACTCCTCGGCCTCTGCCGGCGGGACAAAGAACTCCATCTCCATTTGCTCGAACTCGCGGGTTCGGAACACGAAGTTTCCGGGAGTGATCTCGTTGCGGAACGACTTGCCGATCTGCGCAATGCCGAATGGCGGTTTCTTCCGACTGGTGTTGAGCACGTTCATGAAGTTGGTGAACATGCCCTGCGCGGTTTCGGGGCGAAGGTACACCTCGTGGCCCGAGCCCTCTACCGGTCCGGCGTGCGTTTTGAACATGAGGTTGAACGAACGCGCCTCGGTGAAGCTGTTCTTCTCGCCACAGTTCGGGCACGTGTTGGGATCATCGAGCTTGTCTTCGCGGAATCGTTCATTGCACTCGCGGCAGTCGACGAGCGGGTCGGTGAAGTTTGCCAGGTGGCCTGAGGCCTCCCATACCTGCGGCGGCGAGAGGATCGAGGCGTCGAGTCCAACAACGTCGTGGCGAAGCTGAACCATCGAGCGCCACCACTGGTCCTTCACGTTGCGGAGCAACAGAACACCAAGGGGTCCGTAGTCGTAGGTCGAGCGGAAACCTCCGTAGATTTCGGCGGACTGGAAGACGATGCCCCGCCGTTTTGAGAGGTTCACGATCTTGTCGAACAAGTCGGATTTCTCGGTTGGCTCGGGGGCGGAGTCGGCGTGGTTTGAAGCGTCGGACATGACGCGAGAGGCTACCGGCGTTCACGTGCACCAGTCGCCATTGGCTGGGGATTCCGCATTTCGTGCGTTCTATAGGTCAGAATAGATACCACTATGAGTGAAATGCGTTCAGAATCCGACCCCACGGCTGTCCTTCCCCGCCGCATCGCAGCGTTCATCATCGATACGCTCATTCTTGGAGCCTTCGCATCGATCATGCTGCTCCCTGGTTTACTCTTCATCGCCAAAGGCGATGTGAGCCCGGCTACCGATGTCTGTATCGACCCACCAGGTGTGTGTTTCATGTCGGCGGATAACTCACAGGTCTTCTACGCCGACTACGGCAATGCGGCAGCAGCAGTGCTTCTGCCAGTGCTGTTATGGCTACTCATGCATGTGGTGCTGCAAGGGCTAACCGGGGCAACTCCCGGAAAGGCCCTCATGGGTCTGCGAACCGTGAAAGCCGATGGCGCAAGCATCCTCGGCATCGGGAAGGCCCTAGTACGGGCGTTCCCGGCGGTACTTGCCGGAGTCGCCGGCGCAGCGATTGTCTATTTGCTGAAGGACAGCTTCGCTACGTACAGCGATGCACAAGCGGCACTCGGAGTACCTGCGCTTGCCGTCATCGGTGGCAGCATTCTGAGTCTGGCGCTTGCGCTGCTCACCAGTGGAAACAAGGGCATCGGCGACCGTATCGCCGGAACCTCGGTCATTGGCAAACAGTTCCTTGGCCAGCCGGTTGGCACAGGCCTCAATGCCGCTGATGCCACGCGGAGCGATGATTCGGTTGATGTCGGAGCGGCACTTGCCGGCGTAAGCCCCGCTGGAGTTGGCGGTGGAGCGGCCGCAGCGTGGGATGTTCCCGAGACCCCATCGCCTCAAGCTCCGTTGGTCGATATCGACCCAAACTCGGGCAACTTGTTCGACACGCCTGCAGTTCCTGAAGCACCAGCGCCACCCGCTCCATCGACCGGGTTGTTCTCGCCGCCAGCTGCTCCAGAGCCGCCACCGAGTCCAGACTTCGACCCAACGATGCCATCAGCGGCGCCGAGCGCCCCGGCTGTGCCGACTGCTGCTGAGGTATTCGATCCGACGCTCCCTGATCAGACCTTCCCCGGGCAGACATCCCCTCAACAGACATTTCCTGAACAGACATTCCCAGAGACGCCATCCGCCGCCGGCGTTGTACCGGATGGCCCGGCACCTGATCCGTTCTCCCAGCCGCTCGCGGGAGAGAATCCGTTCGAGCAAGCGCCGCCCCAACCAGAGCCATCGATCCTCGACTCCTTCGGGAAAGAAGAGCCCACTCCAGTGGCCGAACCGGTCGATATGGATGTCGATCCGTTTGCTGTCGATGCCTCTTCCGGTCAGAGCTCCGACCCCTTCGCAACCGACCCATCGGCGGCAGCCGGAACCGATCCGTACGCACAGCCTGTCGATGCTCAGGCCGTAGCTGCCCAGCAACAGGCCGACGCGCTAGAAGCCCAACGCCTCGCCGAGGCTCAGGCGCAACAGCAGGCAGAGCAACAGGCCCAAGCCCAGCAACAGGCGCAGGCACAGCAACAGGCGCAAGCCCAGCAAGCACAAGCCCAACAGGCACAAGCCCAGCAAGCGGCGGATGGCGGGCCGCAGTGGGATGACGCTCGCAACACCTACATCCAGTGGGATCCGGTACTGAAGGCGTGGATGCAGTGGGACCAGGCCGGCGGGCGCTGGATTCCGATCCGCACCTGAACCAACCTCACGTTTGGCTAAGGACCGCCAGGGATTTTAGTCGACGTTCGATGTGATACTCGACGATCTCCACCGCAAGGTGGTCTACCTCGTGAATCGCTGGCGAGTCGATGATCTCGAGTGCTTGGCCAAGTTGACCGCCGAGCATGAGACGAATAATTCGAAGTGCTTCAGGCGTAATAGCGCGACCTCGACGACAACTGCTGCAGAGGGTGCCGCCTTCGCCGATGTCGAACGCGACAAGTTCACTCGACGGTTTTTCTTCTTCACACGAAACACAACCATCGACAAAGGGTTCGACGCCTTCATGCGACATCAGCTTGAGCATGAAGCCGGCCATCACCAGCGGGCTGGGCTTTGTCGAAAGGGTGTCGAGCGCCCGAACAAGGAGCGTAAACATGGCCTGATCGGGCTCACGCTCTTGCATCACCTGTTCGGCTGCTTCGAGCATCGCCATGGCTCGGACAAGGCGGTTGAAGTCGTCGCGTAAACCATCAAAGCGATTGATGGTTTCGACTTGGGTAACGATGTCGAGGTCGCCGCGAGTCTCGAACAGCTGCAGCGCTACATGCGCCGGCGGGTCGAGTTTGCCGGCGAGCTTCGCTTTCGTTTTGCGAACGCCCCGGGCGACGGCCCGAACCTTGCCGTGCTCGGCGGTAGCGAACACGATGATGCGGTCGGCCTCGCCGAGCTTCCACCGTCGAAGGACAACACCCTCAGCGCGATAGAGGGCCAAGGTCAGCTGTCGTCGAGGCCGCCGAAACGACGCTCGCGTTCTTGATACTCACGGATGGCGTCGGCTAGATGTTCCCGCCGGAAGTCGGGCCACAACACCTCGGTGAATACCAACTCGCTATAGGCCAACTCCCAAAGCAGAAAGTTGGATATGCGGTACTCGCCCGAGGTCCGAACCATCAAATCTGGGTCGGGCATGTCGGGGTAGTACAGGTACTTGGCGATCGTCTTCTCGGTGATCTTCTCGGGTTTGATATCGCTGGCAGCAATCTGACGAACCGCATCGACGATCTCGGCCCGACCGCCATAGTTGAACGCAATAGTAAGCGTCAGTTTGCGGTTGCTCTTGGTGAGCTCGGTGGCCTCTTCGATATGTCGCTTGAGGCGCTTTGGCACCCGCCAGCCTTGGCGACCAGAGAAACGGATACGGACACCCTTTTCGTTGAGCTCGTCGCGGCGGTTCACCAAGATCGACTCGTTGAACCACATCAGAAACTTGACCTCGTCGGCCGGCCGTTTCCAGTTTTCGGTGGAGAAGGCGTACACAGTGAGCCAACTCACACCCAGCTCGAGCGCACCCTCGACGGCGTCAAACAGCGCTTCTTCACCGGCGGCGTGGCCGTCGGTACGCTTGAGCCCGCGACGGGTCGCCCAGCGGCCGTTGCCATCCATGACACAGGCGACATGGTTTGGGATGCGAGTGAGGTCGAGAGGAACTTGAGCCACGCCTTGAAACTACTCCGTCCTTCGACGTTCCCGGCCCACCAACGCGAAATCTTGACACCGTGGCGAGACCTTCACCGAAAACTACGAATGACCCCGGCTTTTTGCCGGAGTCATTCGCAAGGAGGGTTGCAGGGATGCGATGAGGTAGCGCTAACGGGCTAGCCCCCGGAAACCACTACGCCGGCAACAGCGTGGGCCATACCGTCCATGTCGATTCCTTCGGGAAGAAGGATCTCGCAGGCAGCGAACTCTTCGTCTTCGAAGATGTCGCCCTCTTCAAACATCTCGCTGTCTATGACCACAGCGTCGCCAGTTACCTCAACCTCAACGGTCGAACCGTCGCTGGTGATGGAGACTGCAGATGCATCGTCGCCAAGTTCGATGAACTGCTCGCCGTCAGCGGTTACAACGAATACGGCGTTTGGCATGTCGGTGAAGTCGATTCCGTCTTCAAACTCACCGTCGAAGTCGTCGTATCCCATGCATTCGTCAAAGGCTTTGAAGTCTTCGTCGTCGAAGTCGCCTTCAAAGTCGGCACCTTCGGGGAGGAGCGGGTCGCACTCAGCGCTGATCCGGGCTTCAAGAGCGTCCCACTCTTCGTCGGTGAGTAGCTCACCTTCGGTGTCGCCAAGCGGTCCATCGAGGATGCGATTGACACATTCTTCGAAGGCCACGAACTCTTCGGGGATCTCGAAGCCGTCGCCGGGTACTATCTCGACCGCTTCGGCGGCCTCTCCGGACTCTGCAGCGATACCGGGCGAGGAGTTGCCGTCCGCATCTTCGATCCCGGAGGTGTCGGTGTCTTGGGCACCAGCCGGGCTCGCACTCAGGTTGCTTGAGAAGAGCGGCACAGCTAGGGCGAGGAACATCGCGATGCCTGCGGCGAGCAATGCCTTCACGGTTAGGGAGTTCTTCATGATTGGTTTCCTTCGGTGGGTCTTGGTTGGGGTTTCTTGCTGGACCTCAGCATCCGCGAACCCTCCTGAGACCTCCCTGAGATCGCCTGAGAAAGCTCTCAGTCTCAACTCAGGAAGAATCCGTCACAATGGAGCTATGAGAGTGTTACTCGTAGAAGACGAGGCCCGGCTTGCGGCATCGGTAGCCCGCGGCCTCAGCGCCGACGGCATCGATACCGACATTGCTGCGACCGGCACCGACGGACTCTGGCGGGCCCGAGAGGGAAACTACGACGCCATCGTCCTCGACATCATGCTGCCCGGAATGAACGGTTACGAGGTCTGTCGGACTTTGCGGTCCGAAGAAGTGTGGACACCGATCCTCATGCTCACCGCCAAAGAAGGTGAGTTCGATGAACTCGACGCCTTCGAACTCGGCGCCGACGACTACCTGCGCAAACCGTTCTCGCACGCGATCCTTGTGGCCCGGCTGCATTCCTTGGCTCGACGCTCGACTTCGAAGCAGTCCACAACTCTTGCCGTTGGCGGTCTCGAGCTCGATCCGGCGGCGATGGCCTGCAATCGGTCCGGCACGGCAATCACTCTCAGCCGCCGCGAGTTTTCACTCCTCGAAGCATTGATGCGCCGCTCCCCCGACGTCGTCCCCAAGTCCGAACTTATCGACGTGGTTTGGGGCATGGACTTCGAGGGCGATCCAAACATTCTCGAGGTTTACGTGGGCTATCTCCGGCGAAAGATCGACCGACCGTTCGACATCGCCTCGCTCAAGACCATTCGCGGTTCCGGTTACCAGCTGGTCGATGCCTCGTGATGCCCCAATCGATTCGAGCCCGACTCACGCTGGTCATTGCGGCGCTCACAGCCATCCTCGGTTCGTTGGCCGTCTTCTTCGGGATGAGTTTGGTCGAGGACCGAGTGATCGAGCAGGCCGTAGACGACCAGTTTTCCCCGTATGAAGAAGCCGACGAGCTTTTCTCGCCGGACTTCGGTGAAGCGATTGAGGTCTTCGAAGACGACCTTTCTGGCGGCCCGACCGCCATCATCGAGGTTGACGACTTTCTGGAGTTCCCGATCGACTCCGAAGACGACAACTTCACAGATTTCGTCTGGGGTTTCGACAGTGGCCAAATCGACGAGCTTGAGTTCTTTCTCGCCCAGCTTCGTCGAGCCGACTATCCGCTCGAGCAGCTCATCGAGAATGACGCTGGCGTCATTACCGTCGTGACTGACTTCGGAATCGCTGCGCCGATTTCTCTGGTTGAAGTCAACACCACTACCGAGGACTCGTTCTTTTTCCCCGACGAGGATGACACGATCATCCCTTCCATCGAGCTGGTCAGGATGTCGCTGACCCTGCTTGAGGAGGATGCTTTTCGCAGGACGGACGCTCCGACGGTCGACGATGAGATCGACTACAGCTACGAGACCCGACAAGCAGCGAGCGGCCGAACCTACGGGTTACTCATCGATACGACCGACGTCGGCGACACCGTCAGTGTTCTTCGCCGAGTCCTGTGGTTCGCCGTATTCGTACTCGTTGGGCTCGCCGCTATTGCCACATGGCTTCTCACCAGTCGAGCGCTTCGCCCGGTCGATGCAATCACCCGGCAAGTTCGAGGAATTTCGTCGGGCAACCTCGCCGAACGCGTTCCTAATCCGGGAGGCAGCGACGAGGTCAGCACCTTGGCCACCACGATGAACGCCATGCTCGATCGCATCGAGACCGGCGACAAACAACGACGGCAGTTTGTCAGCGATGCCGCCCACGAACTCCGGACTCCGGTCGCGGTGCTCAGAAGCGAAGCTGAAGCCAGCCTTCGACTGCCTGAACAGACCAGCGTTGAAGCGGTCTCGGCAGCTGTTCTCGACGAAAGTGAGCGTCTGGCAACAATTGTCGAGGATCTCCTAACCCTTGCCCGCCAGGACGAACGGACATCGGTCCGGCCCCCCACCGCCAGTGGCCAAGAAGTCGATCTCGAGGAACTGCTACTCGAAGAGGCGGCGAGGTCTCGAAGACACCCGGTGGACCTCTCCGGGGTACTCGCCGGCCGAGTCATCGGACAGGCCGACGAGCTCAGCCGAGCCATCGGACATCTGCTCGACAATGCCGCCCGCCACGCCCACGCGCAGGTGGCGGTCGGTGTTGCCCCAACGTCGGACGGAGGATGGGTGGAGCTGTGGGTCGATGACGACGGTCAAGGCGTAGCATCCGGCGACCGCCACCAAATTTTTGAACGGTTCGTGCGGCTCGACGAAGCTCGAGCCCGCGACACGGGCGGTTCTGGACTTGGGTTGGCCGTGGTGAAATCCACGGTCGAAGCAAGCGGTGGTTCGGTTCGTGTTGTCGACTCCCCTATTGGCGGAGCGCGCTTCCTGATTCGACTTCCACTAGCGCCCGACCAGTAGGTTCGCAGCGTGAGTTCACCCACAGACGAACCATCAGGTCCTGATTGGGACAAACTCCATCGGCAACATCACGCTGACCGCGGGCGAAAGGTCGCCTTGTCACTCATGGCGATATCG
Source organism: uncultured Acidimicrobiales bacterium (assembly GCA_937934655.1). Taxonomy (GTDB): domain Bacteria; phylum Actinomycetota; class Acidimicrobiia; order Acidimicrobiales; family SHLQ01; genus CALLQB01. Next base: position 14,513 of record CALGZB010000151.1, read on the forward strand.
GCGCTGCTGTTCGTTCTTGTGGCTGTTGTCGTAGCCGTCGCCGGATAGCGGAAGGCCTCGGGTCAGAAACCCTTAGGGCTGGATGCCACAGGCATCAAACGCTTCGAAGGTGTCAGCGACGATCTGATTATCGGTCACGCCAGATTCGTTCATCGCCACGATTGCAGCCAAGCCTGCCGGTCCGAACTGATCCATGAAACAGAGTGCTTCCTCTTCGGTGATTCCCATGGACTCAGCAAACCCATCGGCGAAGATCTGCCGACCCGCCTCGGTCGAAAGAATCTGTTCCATCAGTGCGATGTCTTCAGCAGTTGCTCCGCCGTTTCCGCCGGCTGCTTCTTCGGGCTCATCGACGAAGCCGCAGGCGGTGTCACCGAAGTCCGACATGGCGTCGCTGGCCGCTTCGAACTCGGGATCGCTGAACGCTGGCTCGTCGACAACGACCAAGAAGTCGAAATCGTTTTCGGCAAGGACCCGTTGGATCTCGTAGTTCCCGGCAAGAAACACATCGAAGTCGGCGGCAATCTCTGGAGGCACGTTCGTGCTTGCCTGTTCAAGGAGGCTCAAGTTGTCGGCGAGGAACGCTTCAAGGCGAACGGGGTCAAAGAATCCATCCTCCCCCATCTCAGCTTCTCGAATTCGGGCCTGCCCCGCAAGACCGCAGTACTCAGCATGCTCGGCCTTCACGGCAAACTCTGTGTCGTCGCCCGCGTCGAGCGGAACGGTTTCAGGAGGAGCGACGGTCGTTTCCGGCGGTGCTGTTGTTGGCGATGTCGTCGTGGATGGAGCCGTGGTCTCGGCCGGGGCTGCATCCTCGGCTGACTCATCCGACGCGTCGGAGTCCTCGGGGAGGCTGTCGACATCAATCGTTGAGGAAGAACAGCTTGCTGCGAAGAGCGCAAGTGCAAGCAGGATAACGAGCAGTCGATTCGAGGGCACTGATAACTCCGGGTGGGTCGGTCGAGACGCCAGCATGCAGCAAAAGAAGAACAGCGCACCAGCCGAATAGCGTTCCATCGGCAGCGTAGAGGAGCAGCTGATACTTCTGGTGCACCTTGAATGGCGCACTGGTCACCATGAATGTCAGTGGCGAGGCCTAGGTTAATGGGCCTTGTCACTCGCCGAATCCACCGAACGCGCTCTTGCTGTAGCCACCGCCGAACTGCCCGGCGGAGGAGAAACGCGCCAGGGCCAAATCGACATGGCCCGCTCTGTCGCCTCGGCAATATCGTCGGGCGAGCACCTACTTGCCCAAGCCGGGACCGGTACGGGGAAGTCGCTCGCCTACTTAGTTCCAGCGCTTCTTAGCGGGAAACGTACCATTATCGCTACGGCCACCAAGGCGCTGCAGGACCAGCTGGCAAACAAAGATCTACCGTTTCTCGAAGAGCATCTCGACCACCCGTTCGCCTGGGCTGTTCTGAAAGGTCGATCGAACTATGTCTGTCTTCAGCGACTCGACGAGCTCGAAGACGCCGGCGACCAGATGCAGCTCGATGGCCTAAGTACCGGGGCCGATACCGACGAAATCGATGCCATCCGCGAATGGGCAGGCACCTCGGCGTCCGGTGACCGGGCGACCCTCGATTTCGAACCAACATCCCGAACCTGGGCGGCGGTAAGCGTTGGTCCTCGGGAATGTCCCGGGCGCGGGCGATGCCCACAAGGCAACAACTGTTTCGCTGAGGCGGCCCGCGACGAAGCGGCGGGCGCCGACGTTCTGGTGGTCAACACCCACCTGTACGGCATCGACCTCGCTTCCGACGGCGCCATCTTGGGCGATCACGAAGTTGTCGTTATCGACGAGGCTCATCAAACCGAAGACATCATGTCGTCCACGTTCAGCTGGGAGATCAGCGGTGGCCGATTCATCAACTACGCCCGCAACTGCACCGCCATTCTGGCCGACGATGTTCTCCTTGGGGCACTGTTCGAACTTGCCGAAGACCTTACCGAGCTGCTTGAGCCAAAGGTCGGCGACCGGCTGAGCGACGGGCTACCCGACGATCTTCATACCGTGCTCGACAACGGTCGACGCCTCGCCGAGAAGGCGCTCCATGCGCTGCGCAAAATCGACGACGGCAACCTCACCGGCAAGGCCAAACTCGATGTCGAGACCCGCAAGCAGCGGGCGATGCAGGCGGGAACAGCTCTCATCGAAGACATCGATCTCATCATGTCCGAGCCCGGAGGCATGGTTTCGTGGGTCGATGGCCCACCCAAGTCGCCGTCGCTCAAGGTCACCCCGGTCGAAATCGGTGAGCTCCTCACAAAGACCCTCTGGAGTGAGCGGCTCGCAGTTCTCACCAGTGCAACTATCCCGGTTGGTTTGGCTGGTCGCCTCGGACTCGGATCGCACCCGCACAGTCAGCTCGATGTCGGCAGTCCGTTCGACTACGAAGAACAGTCGCTGCTCTACTGTCCCATCGACCTGCCAGAGCCTCGCGACCCCAACTACCGCGATGCGATGGTCGAAGAACTCGAAGCACTGATGTTGGCCGCTGGCGGCCGCACACTGGCTCTGTTCACGAGCTACCGGGCCATGAACGACGCGTCAGAATTCCTCGAAGGCCAGATGCCGTTCAAGGTCTACACGCAGGGCGACCTACCAAAACAGGTACTTCTCGAGACATTCGCCGAAGACGAGCAGTCGTGTCTGTTGGCCACCATGAGCTTCTGGCAGGGCATCGATGTCCCGGGGCCGTCCCTCTCACTGGTCGTAATCGACAAGCTGCCGTTCCCTCGCCCTGACGACCCAGTTCTCCAGGCACGGCGCGATCTCGCTGGCCCAAACGCCTTCCGACTTATCGACCTACCACGGGCCGCAACGTTGCTAGCACAGGGTTCTGGGCGCCTCATCCGTTCGAGTTCGGACCGCGGCGTGGTCGCGGTGCTCGACCAGCGACTTGCCACCAAACGGGCCTATCGGTGGGAGCTCATCAACGCACTTCCCGAGATGAGACGCACCAAGGATCGCGACGAAGTCGTGGCGTATCTGCGCGATATTCGGAATAGTCGCTAACCGAAACCCAAACGACTGCTATCTAAAGTTCGGCGGTCATACGCCGATTGTGGCAAATGGAGGAGAACCACGTGGTCGCAGAGGCCAAGAAAGCCAAATGGCGACAGGGCTGGGCCGAGGATCCGTTTCGCCTCTTGGTTGACAACCACGCCGACATGACCTGTATCTATTCCCCCGACGGCCTCTTGGTTTACGCCAACTACGCCTACGCAACATTCTTTGGGGAAAAGCCCGCCGACCTTGTTGGAACAGGCTTGCTTGAGCTCGTCCCCGAACACCTACGAAACGGGGCACGAGAGAACCTCGAAAGCTCAGTCGCGGCCTTCCGTGAATCGGCGACCAAGACGGTCAACGAGTTTGGCCTCAAGAACATTCATGGTGACCTGAAGTGGATCGAGTTTAGTGATCAACCAGTGTTCGATGAAGATGGTGAGCTGACGCTCATCATCTCGGCGGGACGAGATGTAACGATCCATCACGAGGACCGAGCACGACTCGTCGAGATCAATCAGAAGCTGGCCGACAGCAACCGAGATCTCGAAGACTTCGCATACGTCGCTTCACACGACCTTCAAGAACCACTGAGAAAGATCATTGCCTTCAGCGCTCGGCTCAGCGACAAGGCGGCTCCCGAATTGAGCCCAAAGAACCTTGACTACCTTGACCGCATCGGCGGCGCAGCCGGTCGCATGCAGAACCTCATTGAGGATCTCCTTGAAGTGTCACGAGTTTCCACACGTGGTGGAGAACTCGTGCCCGTCGACCTCGGCAGTGTCCTCGACGACGTTCTCTCAGACCTAGAGGTCGCTATCGAACGACAGGGCGCTCGTGTCGAAATTTCAACCGAACTCCCGAAGGTGCCGGCCGACGAGATTCAGATGCGCCAGCTGTTCCAGAACCTCATCGGCAATGCCCTGAAATTCCGTCGGGCCGATACCGTCCCCATCGTCACGATCTCGTCAGAACTGGTGAACAAACGAGACCTCCCAGCGACGCTCAAGTCGATGAAGGGCACCAGCTTCGCCAAGATCTCTGTGATGGACAATGGCCTTGGGTTCGATGAGAAACATGCCGTCAAGATCTTCACGATCTTTCACCGTCTGCACGGTCGTACCGAAATCGAGGGGTCGGGCATTGGCTTGGCGGTGTGCAAGAAGATCACTGACCGCCACAACGGTGACATCAGCGCCCACGGCCAACCGGGCGATGGCGCTACCTTCGAAGTGATTTTGCCAATCGCCTAAGACGGGCGATCACAAATGCTAGAGGTCGAGGCGTTCAAGCGCTTCGGGTGTGCTTTGCCAGTTCTTGTCGACGTTGACAATGAGTTCGAGAAACACGCCATCGACCAGCTGCTTGCGCACAGCGGTGCCGACCTCCTTGAGAATCGCTCCCTTCTTGCCGATCACCATGCCCTTTTGACTGTCTCGCTCGACCAGAATTTCGACCCGGATCCGAGGCCACTCCCACTCGGTGACCCGAGTTGCGATCGAGTGGGGAAGCTCTTCGCGCATGCGGTGGTTGAGCTGTTCGCGAACCAACTCGGCGACCCAGGTCGCGTCCGGTAGGTCGCTGATCATGTCGTCGGGGTAGAACTGCGGCCCCTCAGGCATCAGCGAGAGCAGATGTGCGACCAACTCTTCGACGCCCTTTCCGGTTGTCGCCGACACGGGAAAGATCTCCTCAAATCCCAGGTCGGAGGCGATTTGGAGTTGCGCCAGGATCCGCTCGGGTTTCATGCGGTCGCACTTGTTGACCACCACAATCGCGTCCTTGGGGGCTTTCTGAGCGACGAACTTGTCGCCGCTGCCGATTGTGGCGCTGCCGTCGAGCACGAGGCAGACAACGTCGACGTCGCCGATCGAGCTCGAGGCAGCGCTGTTGAGCCGCTCCCCCAGCGGTGACTTGGGTTTGTGAATGCCTGGAGTATCGATGAACACCAATTGGGTGTCGCCAGCGTTGTGCACGCCGCGAATTTGGCGGCGAGTCGTTTGCGGTTTGTCCGAAACGATCGAGACCTTCGTCCCGATGATGGCGTTGAGCAGCGTCGACTTCCCAACGTTGGGCCGACCAACCAAGGTCACAAAACCCGATCGCTTAATATCTGTCACGTTGAGTTCTCGTCCTGTTGGCTGGATAGTGCAAGTTCGTCTTCGACGACCTCGGTGGGAACGCCGCGCTCTGCGGCGGCGCGCTCGGCTTCAAGGTCGAGGCGGGCCCCTTGCGGCTGGCGAATCTGCACACTGGTGATTCGCCGCTCGTGAATTCCGTCGACGGTCATCCGAAGACCTGCGACCTCAAGTACTTCACCTTCGACCGGCACATGGCCGAGCGTGTTGAAAATTAGCCCGCCAACGGTATCCCAGTCGCCGGTTGGGAGCTCGCCCTCGATGATGTCGTTCAGCTCGTCGACCGGCATGCGGCCGTGCACGCGCACACCGCCGAAGATGGTTTCAAGTACGGGTGATTCGTTGTCGAACTCGTCGACGATCTCGCCGATCAGCTCCTCGATGAGATCTTCAAGCGTTACGAGGCCTGCGGTGCCGCCGTATTCGTCGATCACGATTGCAAGGTGCACTTGGGACGCCTGCATGTCGCGTAAAAGATCATCACCGGGTTTACTTTCCGGGATGTAGGTGGGGGCACTCATATGCCCGCTGACGAGCTCGGCTCCGCCGAAACTGCGCTGGACCCCAACCAGGTGCTTGACGTGCACAACCCCGACAATGTCGTCGACGCCTTCGTTCGTGATTGGCAATCGACTAAACCCATGTTCGATGGCAACGTCGATCGCCTCATCGATTGTCGCCATCGCGCTGAGGGAGATGATGTCGGGTCGAGGGGTCATGACCTCGCGGACCAGAGTGTCGCCGAGGTCGATAACCGATTCGATCATCTTGCGTTCGCTTTGTTCGATGACTTCGGACTCGACCGCTGCCTTCGCAAACGCCAGGAGCTCGTCGTCGCTTGCCACCACCGACACTCGGCCCGATACCTCAGGAAGGAAGAGACTGGCGATGGCGAGCAATGCTCCGGTTAGCCAGCGAATGGGAGGGAACTTGAGGAGGCCGTCGACGACAGGCGCCATGGCGAGAGCTGCCTTGCTGGAGTTCTGCAACGCCCATGCTTTGGGCACCGCCTCGGCGAGAACGAAGAACACAACGATTTCGACGGCAAGTGCGACAATGACCCAGCGGGGTCCGAACCAGTCCTGCACCAACGCTGCGACGATGGTGGCTGCGCCAAGCTGGCAGGACAGCACCACGAGCAATACCGGGCTTAGTACTCGTTCGCGGTTTCCGAGAAGCGACTCAAGGACCTCGGCCCCTCGACGCTCTTCCTCGCGGAGCGCAGTGGCCCGGGCTTTTGTCATGTTGGTGAGACTGGTCTCTGCAGCCGCAAGAATCGCTGCTGCGAGAATAAAGATCACCACGGCAACAACCCCGGCCATCTCAAGACCGGTCATTGATGGAACCGTTCGAGCAGATCGCGTTCGGCTGCCTGCATTTCGGCAGTTTCTTCGGGTTCGGCGTGATCCATCCCAAGGATGTGAAGCACCCCGTGCACCACGAGGAGTGCGAGTTCGTCGTCGTAGCTCCCCGTGTGGTCGGGCGCTTGTTCGGCGGCATAGTCGGGACAAATCACGATGTCACCTAAGAGCCGTTCGCCCGCAAGTGCCTCGCCCGGAAAGTCGTCCGCATCGCCATCGCCGGCATCGATGGGAAAGGACAAAACGTCGGTGCAGCGGTCTTCGCCCATGTGTTGTGCGTTGAGCGCGGTCATCTCGATCCGGTTAATGAACAACAGATTGAGTTCGCCGCTCCCCGCCCCTCGGGCCTCGAGCGAGGTCTGGGCCAAAGCCGACCACCGGTCGAGGTCGACGGGCTGATCGTCTTGTTCGTCACCGGCCACGACGATGACGCCACTTCGTCCCTGCTGATTCACGACTTGCCAGAACCGGCTTTTCCAGCATCGGCCTTTTCGTACGCGTTTACGATGTCTTGCACGATCCGGTGACGCACAACGTCTCGACTCGAGAGCCGCACAAAGGCGAGACCATCGATGTCGCCGAGGGTCTTTTCGAGTCCCAGAAGGCCGCTCTTACCGCCCTTGACATCAACCTGACTGATGTCGCCGTTAATCACTACCGTCGATCCAAACCCGATGCGGGTCAGGAACATCTTCATCTGCTGCGGCGTGGTGTTCTGGGCCTCATCAAGAATGATGAAACTGTTGTTCAACGTGCGGCCACGCATAAAGGCAAGTGGAGCAACTTCGACTTGGCCGCGATCGAGGAGACGCTGTGCGCCTTCCATTTCGACCATGTCATAGAGCGCGTCGTACAGCGGGCGGAGGTACGGATCGACCTTGGCAAGCATGTCGCCGGGCAGGAAACCGAGGCTCTCTCCCGCCTCAACGGCGGGGCGGGTTAGGAGGATTCGTTCGACCGACTTCGCATTGAGCGCCTGAACGCCCATCGCTACCGCCAACCAGCTCTTTCCCGTGCCCGCCGGGCCGATACCGAAGGTGATGACGTTATTGGCAATGGCTTCGAGGTAATCCTTTTGCCCAGTGGACTTTGGCCGAATGACCTTCCGCCCAACCTTGAGGGTGGTGCCAGCAAGCACTTCGCTCGGCCGTTCGTCGGAACGCACCATATCGATTGTCCGGGTAACGGTTCTCGCGTCGAGTCGCTGGCCCTCCTGAAGTATCAGGACCAACTCTTCGAAGAGGTGGCCGACCATGGATGCGTCGGCACCTCCCACGGAAATCTCGTTCCCGCGCACATGAATCTCGGCGTCGGGAAATGCTTCCTCAACCTTGCGGAGGTACTCGTCACGTTCACCAAGCAGACCAGTCATGATGTGGTCGCCTGGAACGTGTATTTTGAGTTTCGTGTCGGTCAAGGAGAATCTTCCTGGTAGGCCCTAAGACAAAGCTACCTCTCGGCCAGCGCCGCGAGTGAGCCGAATTACCCTGTTCGTGACCAATGACCCTTCGTACTCTTGTGGTTATGTCCGATTCTGACGGCCTACCTGGCCTTTCACGCGACGGTTTCTCGGTATCGCTCGGCCGCTTTCTGGCCGAGACAAGGGTCGACCATGCCGCAGAGTCCCGGGTGAAGGAACGGTGGCTAAACAGCCAATTCGCCGAGGAATCCGGCTTTGTCGGCACGCTCACCAACCTTGCCGAGGCCCAGGCGACCGTGACTCTCGCGCTTCGATCCGCACACGTGATTCGTTGCACAATTTTGATGGTGGGCGCCGACTTTGTCCTTGTCGGCGACGAAAGCGGCACCGAACACCTGATTGCTTTGATGGCGATAAATCGACTCGAGACGAGTTCGAACCGGTCGGCATCATCAGAACGTCGACTCCCATCACCGGTTGGGCTGACTGAGGCGCTCGCTGTGTTGTCCGAGGAACGGCCCGAGGTAGCGGTTCATCACCTCGATGGTTCAGGCACACGCGGCGAACTTCTGGCAGTGAGCAACGATGAAGCCCGTCTTCGGGTAAGAAACCCGGCATTTCGGACGATCATTGTTCGGCTCGCGTCGCTGAGTCATGTCTCAACCACGTCCTGGTAGCAGGAGCCTCTCAACCACGTCCTGGCAGCAGAAGAACCCGTTCGGGGACGCCAGCCGTTGAGCGACTGGCCGAGACGAAACAGCTACCGGTAGCCCAAACGGGCGTGCGTGTCAGTCTGTGGCAGGCGCTGCGTCTGGGTACAGGTGCTCAACCGTTCCGGGTTGGATCTTGCATGTCTCAATGAACGAATCAACTTCGGTCTGCTTGAGACGAATGACTCGTCCAAATCGGTAAGCGGGCAACTGGCCCTCGTCAATGAAGCGGTAGAGCGTTCGCGGCGTAATACCGAGGCGCTTTGCAGCGTCTGCTGTGCTCATCCACTGCACGTCATCAATTCCCATACCGATAGTTCTACCCCATGCCGAACGCAAGGTGTTGCATCTCGAAATTACATGACATGTACGCAAATGTCGAGACAGGCATGAGTATTTACCCGAATGTCCCAAAGCGACACCCTGCGTCACGCCTGGCCTACCAAATGAGCGATCCATTGGGGTCACTCGATCGGCGCAATAACTGAAACGCATTCGTTTGACAGGAAACACTTGAAGACAATTGCTTAACAATTATTGAAACAACTGCTTGTATATCGAAATATACTGAAGTATCTCTATAAAGGTAGATCTGGACGTTTGTGACGACCGGCACGCCATAGAGGGGGAAAGTTGCGACGAGGTGAACACGCCATCGAGAGCGCTGGCACGAAAACGGATTTTGGTGAACAACCCGAATCCGCTTCCAATCGTAGTGCCGGTGCCACAAACCAGCGGATCATTCGACCGTTCAAACCGTTACCGTCCGGCCGCGCAGTCGTCGGTGGCCTTCTGGTCACGCTTGCCGCTCTCGGGGCGTTCGTCGTCACGAGTCGAGATGTCGAAGATCTCCGAGTTCCCTACTTCGTCGCCGCCGCCGACCTCCCGCCCGGCCATGTTCTGACGAGCGATGATGTCCGGACCGAACTCATCGACCTGCCGCCAACGCTTGCCGCATCTTCGGTTGCACAGACCCCCGGCACCAGCATTCTGGCTGACGAGGTAGTGGGATCAGTGCTGCTTGGCCCGCTGGGAGCGGGTGGTCTCCTGCAGCGGTCAGCGCTCACTCCCCCGGGTGTCCAAGGACAAGATGCGTCTGCCGTTGAGTTCAGCTTTACGCTCGCGAATGGCCGCACTCCCCGATCGCTCAGGCCAGGCGAGCACGTTGCCATGTTGTCGACAACCGGTCGAGACAACGACGCGGTCACCATCGTTGTGGTTGACGACGCCATCGTCACCGACTTCGTCATCGACAACGAGGGGTTTTCGAGTAATGGCGACGTGATCGTCACCCTGTCCATCAGCAGCTCCGACGACGTCCTCTCAGCGGTCAACGCGTCGCGAGCGACCGACGTGACCATTCTCCGCATCCCGGCCGACGGCAATCTCGTGCTGCCTGAGACAAGCGCCAAACCGGTTCAGGAAGCGAACGATGAGAAGTCCGATGACAGCTGACCGATACGTCGTTATCGGCGTGGCGACCGCCCGCGCTGATTGGTTTCGATCGACGAGTCAATGGGCAACGTCATCGGCGCTTCCCATCGAGTTTCTTCGATGTGTCTCAGCGGAAGAAGCCCGGAGTCGCCTCCACTCGGGACGGCCTCACTCGGCGCTCCTGATCGACGAGCGAATCTCCGGACTCGACCGGGATCTCATTGCCACCGCCAAAGACCATGGATGTGCGGTAGTGGTGGTCACCGGCAAAGCACACACGCGCGACTGGATCGAGCTCGGGGCCGATGACGCCATCGACGCCTCCGAGTTCGATCGGAGCGGACTCCTCGAGGCCCTTCAACGAACCGCTGAGTCGGTGCCAGACGTGCAACCCCAATCCGCTCTCGAAGTTGCACCGCAAAAGGTTGCCACTTGGAGCGGGGCGATCGTGGCCGTCACTGGACCAGGCGGAACCGGGACGTCGTCGATTGCCATGGCCATTGCTCAGGGACTTGGCAGCGACCCCCGGCAACACTCACTGGTTTGTCTCGCCGACCTCAAACTCGATGCGGAACTGGCGCTTCTGCATGACGCACGAGATGTCGTGCCCGGCCTTCAAGAACTCATCGACCTGCACCGCAGCGGGGTTCCCTCACGTTCCCAAGTTCAGGAGACTTGCTTTCGCGTCGAGAAACGCAACTACGACCTCCTTCTGGGGCTTCGAAACCACCGAGACTGGACAATTCTCCGCCGGAGAAGCACCGAGGTCGCTATCTCCGGACTGACGCGTTCGTATCGCCACGTCGTCGCAGACGTCGATCTTGATGTCGAAGGCGAAGACGAAACCGGCTCGATCGACGTCGAAGACCGCAACACCCTGGCCCGAGTCACGTTGGCCCGTGCAGACATAACCATCGTCGTTAGCGAGGGTTCAATGAAGGGCCTTTTCGGACTCACCCGAGCGATCCAACGACTTACAAGCTTCGGTATCGATCCGTCCTCCATCGTTCCGGTCATCAACCATGCACCGCGCCGAGTCCGACGCAGAGCCGAGCTCGTTTCGAGCTTCACCGACCTACTCCCAACCGAACTCGCCGAGACCACCAGCTCGCCGATTCTCGTCCCTCATAAGCGGACCGTCGTCGACGCGACTCGCGATGTCACCCCGCTTCCGTCCACGTTGGTGAAACCGCTGACCACGGAGGTGCTGGCTCGACTCGAGTCGCGTGCCGCCCGGTCCGGCCAGCGCTCGCACCCAGCAGACGAACCGGTGCCAGTGACCCCCGGGAGCCTCGGCACCTTCTACGAACCATCGAATAGAGCCACCCCGTGACCCTTCTCGAACCCGAACTTTCGCCGCTCTTAGCCGTAGAAGATGCCGTGCAGCTCCAGGCAAAGGAACGGCAACTCGACGTCGGCGAACCCGGCGCTGATCAGCAACTACGCGAGTTGATCGCCTCCGAGATCGAGCGTTGGAGCATTGACTTCCGCCGAGGCATCCGCCCGTTCGACCTCGCGGACCCAGATCTCGTTGCCGAACGAGCATTCCGCAACATCGCCGGATACGGCCCCCTCGCACCGCTCCTAGCCGACGATGACGTCTGGGAAATCATGGTCAACGGGCCCGATGCGATCTTCGTGAAGAGACACAAGGGGGAGAGCGGCTACCACCACGAGTCCTTTCACGACGACGCGCATATCGAACGGACGCTTACAAAGGTGCTCAATGATGCGAGCGGCTCGCATCGAAAGCTCGACCCATCTGAGGGTCTTCAGGACGCGCAACTCGATAGCGGGGCGCGGCTCCATATTGTTCACCGTGACATCGCCCACGGCGGACATCTCATGGTGAACATCCGCAAATTTACCGGCGTGGCGTATCGGCGACTCGACCAGCTCGTCGACTCTGGGTCGATGACGCCAGCGGTCGCTGCATTTCTGGCCGAGTGCGTACAGGCTCGCCAAACCATTGTGTTCGCCGGGGCTCCGGGAAGCGGCAAGACCACCCTGCTCTCTTGCTGCGCCGCTGAACTCGATCCGTCGCTTCGTGTTGTCGTCGCTGAAGAGGTCTTTGAAGCTGATGTGCCTCTGCCGAACGTCGCCAGCATGCAGACCCGTGCACCGCGGGCCGATCGCCCGGGAGTCGACCTTCGCAAACTCGTTGCGGGCTTCCTTCGCATGGCTCCCGATATTGCGATCGTCGGCGAGGTTCGTGATCAAGAGGCGCTCCCGCTGCTCCTCACATTGTCGAGCGGCGTCAAGGGATACACCACTATCCATGCTGGTTCGGCCCGTCAAGCCTTGTCTCGCCTGAGATTCATCGCTCAACTCGCCGAAACAAGCAACGAGATTCCCATGTCGGCGCTCAACAATCTTGTGAGCGAGGCAGTCGACGTTGTCGTGCATTGCGTACGGACGCCAGATGGCCCTGTGGTGAGTGAGGTTGTTTGTGTCGAAGATCAAGCAGCCGGCCCGGACGCGACCTCCTTTACGATCACCGATGTCTTCGCACGCACCGGGCCAAACGATGCCCTCGTTTGGAGCGGCTCGATACCCGAACGGGTAGGAGATGCTCTCAAGGCCTCAGGTACCGATGTCCGCGACCTGCTCGACGTAGATTCGGCCGAGCGTTCGTGACCCGTCTTGCAATCGCCTTGATCGCGTCAACCGGCGTGTACTACCTGTACACCGCGCTCTTCTTTGGGTGGCGACAGTTGGGCATTGCTCCCAAGGCCGTCGATAGCAACGTGAAGCCACGACCCACGTTCGAGCATTGGCTCATCCAAGCCGGACTCGACGATGTGAATCGCAGTGAGTTTGTCGCCGTCGTGGGGGCACTTGCATCATTCGGTGCGGCAATTGCGTACGCCCTCTTTGGCGGCGTTCTCCCGGCTCTGGGCGCGGCGCTCTTTGGTGCAAGCTTCCCGCTGGCTTCATATCGACAACGGCGCCGGGTTCGGCGCGATAGAGCCCGCGACGCCTGGCCCCGGATGCTCGAAGAGATCCGGCTTCTTACCTCTTCGGTTGGCCGATCGGTGCCGCAGGCGCTTTTCGAGGTCGGCCAGCGCGCGCCTGCCGAGATGCAGTCGGCATTCAAGGCGGGGCACCGCGAGTGGCTGCTGTCGACTGACTTTGAAAAGACTATCGCTGTGCTGAAATCCCGGCTTGCTGATGCAACCGCAGACGTCACCTTCGAAACTCTTCTCATCGCACACGAACTCGGCGGCAGCGACCTTGGCCGACGGTTGGATTCGCTCATTGAAGACCGCATTCAGGACACGCAGGGTCGCAAGGATGCCGAGAGTCGGCAGGCGGGTGCCAGGTTCGCGCGGTTCTTTGTACTGATCGTCCCAATCGGTATGGCACTTGCGGGAATGTCCATCGGCAATGGCCGGGCCGCATATCAGGGCGCAACCGGTCAGCTCGTCGTGCTGGCCGCGCTCGCAATGATTGTCGGGTGCTGGTTCTGGGCAGGCCGGGTCATGCGCCTCCCCGAAGAACGGCGGGTGTTTACCACATGACCATTCGTCTCCTCTTCCTTCTGACCATCGTCTGCTGGTTGGGTGCAACGCTCCTTCTCGCCGAGCTCCGACCGTTTAGCCGACGGCCCCTCACCGATCGTCTTTCGCCGTATGTCGCTGGCGGCATGGCGAGGCCGAGCACCGCCGGAATGTTCTCGGTCGGATCATTTCGAGATGTTGTAGCGCCGCTATCGCGCTCTGTCGGAGAGAGAGTCGCCAAGATGTTCGGCGTTAGCGAGGAACTCGCTGTGCGGCTTGAACGAGTCCACTCGCCTGTTTCATCGACCGAGTACCGAGTGCAACAAGTCGGATGGAGCGTTGCGGTTCTGATCGTCGGCACCATCGTTGCAACAGTGCTGCAGGTTCCGCCGGCAGCTTTAGCTCTCGTTCTCGTCGGCACTCCGGTCCTGGTTTTCCTCGTGATGGAACAGCGCATTGCCGCAGCATCAGACCAGTGGAAGCGCCGGGTTTTTCTCGAGCTGCCGGTTGTGGCTGAACAGTTGGGCATGCTTCTTGGGTCGGGCTACTCCCTTGGCGGCGCAGTCAACCGACTCGCCGACCGTGGCGATGGGGCAACAGCGAAAGACCTCCTCCGAGTACGTCGCCGGACCCGCCAAGGACTGAGTGACGTCGAGGCGCTCAGGGAGTGGGCACATCTCGCTGACCAACCAGCCGTCGACCGGTTGGTAAGTGTCCTTGCACTCAATAGCGATGCAACCGACCTGGGCCGCCTCGTCGGCGAAGAAGCTCGGTCGATTCGGCGCGATGTCCAACGGGAGCTCATCGAGAGCATCGAGCGTCGGACACAACAGGTCTGGATTCCGGTGACCATCGCAACGCTCATTCCGGGCGTGATGTTGATGCTTGTCCCCTTCATCGATGCCCTGTCGGTTTTCTCCGGCAGTTAGCCAATCTCCAACTCATTCGAAAATGAAAGAAAGCGGTAACGACCATGAAAAACCAAAAAGCTCTGCGACTTGCGACAGCGTTGATGATCGCAAAGGACGACGCCATTGAGCGCTCACACGATGATCGGGGCGAAGGCGTCATTTCGATGGCCCTAGCGATTCTTATCGTCGCGTTTCTGGGTGTTGCGGCCTGGCTCGCCTTCAAGGGGATCCTCGACGACAGCGCCGACAATGTGAAGACCCAGGTCAATCAGATTGGCGGCTAGTCGACGCTTGCCGCTGGGGTCCAAGGACCGCGGCGCCGGACTTTTCTCAATGGTGTTCGGGATCGCGATGTTCCTCGTACTTCTGCTCTTTGGGGTTCAGGTGATCTTTAGCCTCTATGCCCGTTCGGTCGTCACGAGCGTCGCCTATGAGGGAGCTCGGACGGTCGCCGGATTCGACGCGTCCGAGCGGCGGGCAGCAGCAACGGGCACGGTGACCGGTCAGATGCGATCGAGACTCGGCCAGTTTGGCGAGGAACGGCTGCACGTCGAGTGGAACCTCTCAAACCCAGACGTCGTCGTACTTCGGGTCACCGCTGAGCTCCCAACGCTCCTGCCGCTCTTGGCCGGGGATGGTTCAGCGCTGTCGACTATCGACCGGAGCTTTGAGATCAGGACCGAGGAATTCAAAAGCCCATGATGCAGATCCGACGATCGATACGAAGGCGCCTTCCACGATGGCGAGATGACCGCGGAGTCGCTGGCGGCATCGAGGCCCTGCCGTTTGGCTTCCTCGTTTTCGTTGTCGGGACACTTCTTATCGTCAATGCGTGGGCCGTTGTCGACGCAAAGCTCGCCGTCACCGCCGCATCACGCGAGGGAGTCCGAGTGTTTGTCGAGAGCGACGAGGGCGTCGCCGCAGCGTCGGCGAACTCGCGTGCGGGTCAGGCGCTCGCCGCATTCGGACGTTCCGACGGTCGTGGAGTCGTGGGTCCAGTGGTCCCGGACGGAGCGTTTGCTCGTTGCAACCGGGTGTCGATGGAGGTCACCTACGAGGTCCCGGCGATAACCCTGCCGTGGATCGGCGGATTCGGTGAGTCGATCACCGTGAGATCGGTGCACTCAGAGATCATTGATCCCTACCGCGACGGCGTGCCCGAGGGAGCGTGCTGATGATCCCGGCCAGACCTTTTGATGATCGTGGTTCGGTGCTGATGTTCATGCCGGCCGCAGTGCTGATCTTGATCGTGCTTGGAGCGTTGGCCGTCGATTTCACGGCGGTCCACCTTCGCCAAAGAGAATTGGAGAACGCTGCCGACGCGGCAGCCAACGATGCAGCGGCCGCCGCAGTGGATCAAACCGTGCTCCGAAGCACCGGCGAGGTCGTGCTGGACCCGACACTTGCGCGTCAAGTCATCGCTGCATCCGTCGGCACACGAAACCTTGAGGGCGCCGCTATTTCCGATGCATCGACCAACGAAAACCAGGTCAGCGTCACCCTCACCATGGAAGTCGAATACATCTTCGGCAAAGCCCTCGGCCTTTCTGGCACCCAGGTGACGGCGACTGGAGCGGCGCTTCTCGAATAAGCGGCGGCCGCTCTTTGAGATTGAAACACACTGTCAGTACTCTTCGACGCATGAAAGGCACGGATGGGCATCAAATGGGTTGGGGGGATCTTCTCCGAACGTGTGCGGTTGCTATCGCGATTCTTATGCTCTCAACCATGCTGGTGTCGATTCCCTCCGCCGATGCCGCGCCGCCACCCGAGACCGGCAACCGGATCTTGGTCTTGCATGACTCGGTCGTAAACTCGGCTCGAGACCCGATCATCAATGCCTTTCCGAACCGGCAGGTCGAGTTCGTTGGGATAGGCGGGCTGCGAGTTGCCGGTGCCATCGAACTCCTGGAGCAACATCCAGAGTTGGTCACAAGCGACGTCATCGTCGAGCTCGGAACCAACTACGCCAACAACTCCAGAGTGTTCCGGCGAGACCTCGACAAACTCATGAAACTCTTGGCCGATGCAAACCATGTGCTCTGGCTCCAACCATCGCGCTTCCGTCCAGCCATTTCTGCGCCGAGAAAGATCATCCGCAAAGCCGCCCACCGCTACAGCAACCTTCAGGTCGTCGATTGGGGTGCCGAAACAGCCCGAAACAGGCACTACACCCGCGCCGATGGTATTCACCTCGAAGGAAGCGGACCCCAAGCGCTTGCCGATTTCATGGCCGACCACCTCACCGGCAAGGTTGCATGGAACCGCATCCCCGAAGGCAAGCTTGCCCGGCTAAAGGTCAACCAAGCCGACATCCGCGCTGGCGAGCGCGCCCCTCGCGTGCAAGTAAAGGGGTGGGCCTATGACCCCGACCTGCAATCCAACTCGTGGGTTCGCTTTACCATCGACGGAAAATCAGTCCGGCCATCACAACCCACCCACATATCCAAACCCGGGTTAGCCGATCGCCTCGAACACCCCAACGACCGGGTGGGTTTCGACCGCGTTATCCGCCTCAAGCGCGGCACCCACAGACTGTGCATCGAGGTCAACAACTTCGATGGCATGAAACCGGTGCAGCTATCGTGCCGCAAGGTGGTCGTCTAGCTACACGCTGGACGGACTCTCCCAGTACGGCTCCAGAAGAAGGTCCATAGCAAGACCCTTGGGAACCCGGTCAGGCCCAATGAGCCGGTCGATCTCCTCATGGAAGTGCCAGATCCGACGCTCCTGGTAGTTGATCGGGAAGCCAGAGATGGCGGGTGAGTCGACCGACTCCTGCATCGGGGCCATATTCATCCGGTCTTCTTCCATGATCTGGTTGTAATGCTTCCGTAGACCGGCCCAGTGCGCCGGCAGCTCGTCGCCCTCCCAGTCCTTCGGGGCGTAGTACACCCAATCGAGACGGGTTGTCCGCTTGTCGACCGGCCAGAAGAAGTTGATGGGAAACCCAACCGCACCAAACGGAATGATTGCATTCGGAAACAAGCTGACGGCCGTGCTCGTGCAACTCACCATGTCGGGCACTCCATCGATCATGGCAAATGGCGCCTGGTCGATGGGCTTCCAATCATCCCAGGCATCCATCCCGAGTCCGCCGCGCCGTTGGCTGGAGAACGGGGTGACCATCCGACTATGCCCGTTGGGGTAGAGGCCCATTGCGGCGCCCCGATTGTCGAGCGACGACGAACCGTCATGTGAATGAATGTGCTTGAAGTGATACACCTCAAGAAATGCCTCAGCGGTGATCTTCCAGTTGCAGGGGATGATCATCGATTCCCGATAAATCTCTCGCAGCTGGTCGCCTTGATAGGGAGCGAACATCTCGGCAGAGTCGCCCAACCATTCGAGCAGCGGTGCTGCGTCGAGATCGCGGTTTACGAAAATGAACCCGGCAAAGGTTTCGCATCGCACCTTCGGCAGGCACCGTTGTTCCCAATCGAGGTTGACGAAGTCTCGCTCGTCAGGGAGCGCCACCAAGGTCCCACCATCGACCTCGTAGGTCCACGAGTGGTACTGGCATCGCAGCCGGCGGGCCGATCCCCGCTCGTCACGCACCACTGGAGCTCCGCGATGCTGGCAGGTGTTGTAAAAGCCACGAATGACCGAGTCGGTGCCACGCACGATGATGAGGGGAACACCGAGGTCCTTCATTTGGAAGTAATCGCCCGGCTCGGCGACGTCTTCGACTCGCCCAGCGATGACCCAGCTCTTCGCCCAGACGTGCTCTTGTTCGAGGTCGTAAAACTCTTGGCTGGTGTGACGCTGGGTCGATATGTCGTGAAACGGGGGGAACCCTTCGGGTGGGCTTTCACGGGCAAACTCGTAGGCCATGTCGGCCTTGATCTTGGCGATCAGTTGGTCGTCCATCGTGTCTCCTATCGTCGCGTGCTTCCAGCGTCTCTGCCGGCGATGAAACCAAAGGTCATCGCCGGGCCGAGCGTGCCACCTGCCCCGCCGTACACCATGCCGGTTGGTGCAGCCATGGCGTTGCCGGCTGCGTAGAGGCCCGGGATTACTCCCCCGTCGTGCGCCAACACCCGGCACCGGGTATCGGTCTTTGGCCCACCGTTGGTGCCAAGTGAGCCGAGTTCGATAGCGACCGCGTAGAACGGTCCGTCGTGGAGTGGAGCGAGGGTGGCTTCGACTCCCGGCAACGTCTGATCACCGTTGAAGGCGTCGTAGGCGCTTTCGCCTCGACCGAAGTCGGGGTCCTCGCCCATGGCCGCATATTCGTTGAATCGCTCGACCGTTGCCGCAAGGGTCTCGCTGTCAACGCCGATTTTCGCAGCCAATTCAGCCACGGTGTCGCCAACAACCATCCACGGCGGCACATCGTCGCCCGCTGGAAACCCTGCGACGTCATAGGTGCCTTTGTACCGATGATCGAAGACCAGCCAGCTGGGGAGGTTTGGATAGGTAAACGTCTTCGGGTCGAACTCGTGGAACACCCCGCCCATGGCGTTGTAGTTGCCCGCTTCGTTGCAGAAACGTTTGCCCGAGCCGTTCACCATCAGCGAGCCGGGTCGGGTTCGTTCAAGCAAGATGAGATGAACCGACGGCGAACCAAACTGCTCTTCGCCCTCGATTCGCGCGACGGGAACCCACCAGGCGTTTCGCATGTTGCCGAGACGAGCGCCAGCTTCCATCGCCATGACCAAACCATCGCCGGTGTTGGTGGGCGATCCGGCGGGAGCGGTCATCGGACCCCGCAAGAACGTGCGGCACAGCTCCTCGTTCCATTCAAATCCGCCCGTTGCGATGATCACTGCCTGCCGAGCGCCGACCGATACTGATCCGTCTTCGGTCTCGAAGTCGACGCCGGTTACGGCGCCGTCTTCGATGATGAGGTGTTCGGCTCGGGAAGATGGCACAGGTTCGATGCCTCGGTCGAGGCAACCTTGCAATAACGCTCCGACAAGACCAAGGCCCATGCCGTTCTCGCCCGCGGCCATCCGGGCACCCATGACTTCCATCGATGGCATCTCGGTCGCTCCACCGAGCGGAGTTTCGATCAGCATCACCGGCTTGGCTCCGGTCGCATTGCGGATCTTTGGAGCCCACTTCCCGAGCTGAGGAAAGGCGAACAGTCCGTTGTCGATCGATCTGCCGCCGAGCGGCTTCGCTCCTGGATGGTCCGGGTGGTAGTCGGGATAGGTCGGGAGGAGATGAAAAGAGCACGGCGTGTTTTCGGCGAGGTGCACCAACATTTGCGGCCCCTCGTCGACGAACGTCGCTGCCATATCGCTGTCGATCTGGCCGAGCGACAACGACAACAGATAGTCCAGGCCATCCTGACGAGAATCGTCGATGTCGGTTCCCTGTTGAAGATGGTTGTTGGGCATCCAGATGATGCCGCCGCTCATCGCCGAGGTGCCGCCAAGAAGGTCGGCCTTTTCGTAGACGCCGACGTCGGCGCCCTCGTCGGCGGCCATGATCGCTGCGACCAGACCAGCGGCACCGGAACCGAGGACGACAACATCGTGCTCATGGTCAAACGTTCGCTCAGTCATTGAATCGTGCGTGCACTGGACACCAATCTCCATCAAGGAACTACGATTACCTATCAGTTGGTTAATTTAGGCCATCACTATTGGGGGAACGAAATGCCAGGACCACTCGCCGGAATCAAGGTGCTCGATCTATCGCAGGTGGTCTCCGGACCACTCGCAACGATGCTTATGGCCGATCAAGGCGCCGAAGTCATCAAGGTCGAGCCACTACACGGCTTCGGCGATGTCACCAGACTCCCGTCGTTCGCCAAGGCGGGGATGCCTGCGTTCTATCTCAACAACAACCGCGGCAAACGTTCCCTCGGGATCGACACCACTACCGACGAAGGCCGGCAGGTCATCCTCGACCTGGCCAAGGACGCCGACGTCCTCGTCCAGAACTTCCGGCCAGGAGCCGTCGAGCGCCTCGGCATTGGTTACGACGACATCATGGCCATCAACCCCGACATCATCTACTGCACCATTAGCGGCTTCGGGCCTACCGGCCCCTACAGCGCACGGCCGGTGCTCGACCCGGTCATCCAAGGACTCACCGGCGTCATCAGCCGGCAACTCAACC
>CALGZB010000152.1 GCA_937934655.1 uncultured Acidimicrobiales bacterium
AGTCGTCGTCAACAAGATCGACCGTCCCGACGCTCGTATCGCCGAGGTTGTCTCTGAGGTCGAAGATCTTTTCCTTGATGTCGACGCCGAAGAACACCAGATCGACTTCCCGATCGTTTACACCGTTGCACGCGATGGCCAGGCCACCATGGATCTCGATACGCCTGGCGTCAACCTCGATCCGCTGTTCGAAGCGATCCTCGAGCGCGTTCCGGCCCCAACCTACGAGCCAGATCACCCGCTTCAGGCTTGGGTAACCAATCTTGGCGCCTCTGCGTATGTTGGTCGTCTCGCGATCTGTCGCATCATGAACGGCGAGATCAAGAAGGGCCAGAACGTTTCCTGGTGTAAGACCGACGGCACCACTGAGAACGCCAAGATCACCGAGCTCTACGCAACCGAAAGCCACGAACGGGTCGAGATCGATTCGGCGTTCGCTGGCGAACTCGTAGCGGTTGCTGGGCTTCCCAACGTCACCATTGGCGAAACCCTTGGTGCTCCTGGCGATGGCCGGCCAATGCCTGTCATCACCGTCGATGAGCCAAGCCTTTCAATGACCGTTGGTATCAACACCTCACCGCTCGCTGGTCGCAGCGGCAGCAAGCTCACCGCCCGCCAGGTCAAAGACCGCCTCGACAATGAGCTGGTCGGCAACGTCTCGCTCCGAATCCTCGACCTCGATCGCCCCGACGCCTGGGAAATTCAAGGCCGTGGTGAGCTTCAGCTCGCCGTGCTGGTCGAGATGATGCGCCGTGAAGGTTTCGAGCTCACCGTTGGAAAGCCTCAGGTCGTTACCCGCGAGATCGACGGCACGCTGCACGAACCGGTCGAGTCAGTCTCGATCGACATCCCCGAAGAGTATGTTGGCGGCGTCACGCAGCTCCTTGCTCCCCGTAAGGGCCAGATGCAAGAGATCGTCAACCACGGAACTGGTTGGGTCCGTATGGACTACCGGATTCCTGCTCGTGGCCTTATTGGTTTCCGCACCGACTTCCTTACCGAGACTCGCGGCACCGGCCTTCTCCACCACGTCTTCGACGGTTGGGTTCCATGGCAGGGCGAGATCCAGTCTCGCTTCCGTGGCTCGATGATCGCTGACCGCACCGGCGTTGCAACCGGAAATGCCATCGTGAACCTGCAGGACCGTGGCGCCTTCTTCATCGGTGTCGGTGCCGACGTCTACGAAGGAATGCTGGTTGGCGAGACCCCTCGTCTCGGCGACATGGACGTCAACATCTGCAAAGAGAAGAAGCACACCAACGTGCGTGCATCGGCCACCGATGACACGGTCCGCCTCACCCCGCCAAAGATCATGTCGCTCGAGCAGTCACTCGAGTTCATCGGCGATGATGAGTGCATCGAAGTTACGCCAGACGTCATTCGTCTTCGCAAGGTCGACCTCGACGCAACTGTCCGTCATCGCACCGTGAAGAACATGAAGAAGTCCCGCGAAGCCGAGAAGTAGTAGTGGCGAAGGGCGAGACGACGTTTGGTGAGCTCGGTGTTTCTGCCGAGGTCGTCGCGGCCCTTTCGAAGAAGGGCATCACCTCGGCGTTCCCCATCCAAGCCGAAACCATCGAAGCTGCACTTGCTGGCCGCGACATCTGCGGAAAAGCGCCTACCGGGTCGGGCAAGACCCTGGCGTTTGGAATTCCGGTTGTCGATCTCGTCGAGAAGGGCAAGAAACATCGCCCCCGGGCGTTGATTTTGTCGCCCACTCGCGAGTTGGCCATTCAGATCAAGACCGAACTCGCCCCGCTCGCGAAAGCCCGCGGACGTTCAGTGCTCACCGTCTACGGCGGAACCGATATCCAAAAGGACCGCAGGGCGTTGGTCGATGGCGTCGACATTGTCGTTGCGACGCCCGGGCGCCTCGAGGATCTCATCAGCCGCGAGTACCTAAGTCTGCACGAAGTCGACCTTGTTGTTGTCGACGAAGCCGACCGAATGGCCGACATGGGCTTCTTGCACACGGTCAAGCGGATTCTCGATCAGACGTCTGACGATCGCCGCACACTTTTGTTCTCGGCCACGCTCGACGGCGATGTCGATGAGCTGATCATCCGTTACCAAAACGATCCACTTACCGTGGAGGTCGAGAGTGTCGAGGGTGAATCTGGCGACGTGACCCACCTTTGGTACCGGGTTGACGGTAAGGGTCGTATCGATCTCACCGCCCGCGTTCTCGAACGCTACGAGTCGGCCATCGTGTTTTGTCGCACCCGGAAGGGTTGCGACCGTGCCGCGCAGCTCCTGGTTCGCCGTGGGGTCGACGCGGTTGCGATTCACGGCGATCGCAGTCAGGCCCAGCGCGAGCGGGCACTCGGCGCCTTTAAGCGCGGAACCGCCAACGTCTTGGTGGCCACCGATGTTGCCGCACGCGGTATCCACGTCGACAATGTCTCTCTGGTGCTGCACTACGACCCGCCAGAGCACGACAAGGACTACATTCACCGCTCGGGTCGAACCGGACGCGCCGGCGCCGCTGGCACAGTCATGTCGTTCATCATCCCGCAGAAGATCGGTGCGGCGAAGAGCATGCAGAAGAAGCTGTTCTTCCCCGTCGAGTTCGACGAGTTCAGCTTCGACAACCTTCCTCAGCCGGTCACTCGAATTCGCCGCGAACGCAAGAAAAGCGAAGGCGGCGAACGGAAAGAAACTCAAGGTCTACCCAAGGGTGGGAAGTCGGCTCGATTCGATTCTGAGGGGCGCTCTGAGGATGGGCCGAAACGAACAGGGCCAAAGGGCAAGGGTCGCGGACGCGACCGTCGTCCTCGCTATGACGACGACAATGATGGCGTCGATGTCACGCCCAAGGCTGTTCGTAAGCAACGCAAGAAGCAGTGGGAGTCCGATAACGTCGTGAAGGGCCCACGCGGGCGCATCATGCGAGACGCTGATGGCAACCCGATCCGCAAGGATGATCCTGGTGTCAAGCGTTCGGCCACCGACGCCAAACGCTCTTTTGCCGAGAAGCGCGATAGAGCCGACAAGACCGAGAAGCCCCGCACCGCTGGTAAAGCGGTGGCTCGGCCCAAGCGTACGAAGCCCAAGAAGCGTTGGAACGAAGAGTCAGAACAAAAGCGCAGCCAGAAGGACAAAGGCAAGCGACGTTCTCCAAGCGGCGACGGTACTGGCCGCGACGCGCAAGCGAACAAGGCGAAGAAGAAGGCGGGTGGCCCGAAGATGTCGAAGAAGTCGGGCCCCTCAAAGTCAGGCCCCTCGAGTTCGGTAACGCCGAAGTCAATCCGCCGCGACGGCCGCTAGCTACGTTCTCGACTGGGCTCGTGAACCGAGGCCATCGAGCAATAGATCGACGAGGTAGGTGAAGCTCTCGTCGAGTCCCGTGCTTCCGATCCCGTTGGCTGTCTCGAGCGTCGAGAAGCCGTGAAGGGCCGCTCGCAGCGACCGTCCAGCGCGAGCTGCGTCGGTTTTCGAGAGTCCGTATGACTGGATCACCGCGGCGGTGGCCCGAATCGTTCGAGCACCAGCTTTGCGCTTGGTTTCCGATGATTCGAGCGTTGGGGCAAGGGTCAGCGCATAGCGGCCCGGCCGCCGGGTGGCATAGGAGCGGTAAGCGTTGGCGAAGGACCGCAGTGCTTCGTCGCCCGAGAGGCCCATCACCGAATCTGCCAGGACATC
Source organism: uncultured Acidimicrobiales bacterium (assembly GCA_937934655.1). Taxonomy (GTDB): domain Bacteria; phylum Actinomycetota; class Acidimicrobiia; order Acidimicrobiales; family SHLQ01; genus CALLQB01. The sequence continues at coordinate 3,643 of CALGZB010000152.1, forward strand.
GCCAAACTCAGCGGTGGCCGCAATCGAAAGGTCGCTCTTGAGTCCGCCGAGTCCGTTGACATGCGAATACAGCGAGGGTGCCTGAATGCCAAGCCGTTCAGCCACAGCTGCCAGCGTGAGCTTGTCGGCACCGTGGTTGTCGATGAGGTCGAGTGCCGCAGCGAGTACGGCTTCCTTGTCTACTCCAACCCGTCGAGCCATTACTGATCGAATCCCATTGGATGCCGCTGGAGCATAGACATAAGTCTATGCTACATAGACAAGCCCTTCTTTCCGTGTTTGGAGCCTTCATGAGCGCAACAGAAACCGCATTCGACCGCTACACGATCATCTCGTCGGATTGTCACGCCGGTGGGCGAATGGCGATGTACGAGGAGTACCTGGCCAAAGAGTGGCACCAAGAGTTCGCCGATTGGCGCGGCGCATATAGCAACCCGTTTCGTGATCTCCAGGACAACACCAAAGAACGCAACTGGGACAACGAGCGCCGCATTAACGAGATGCACGAAGATGGCGTTGTGGCGGAGGTCGTGTTTCCCAACACGGTGCCGCCGTTCTTTCCCACGGGGCAGCTCATTTCTTACCCGCCGACCGAAGCCCGCGATCTCGAACGTCGCCAGGCTGGTCTCGATGCCCACAACCGCTGGCTCAAGGATTGGGTCGATCTGTACCCAGAACGTCGGGTTGGTCTCGCCCAGGTCTTCCTCAACGACATCGATCGCACTATCGCAGACGTCCATTGGGCCGCCGACAATGGCTTCAAGAGTTTCATGCTCCCGTCGGTCCCACCAGACCAGGGAATCAAGCCGCTGTTCTCGCCTCACTACGATCCGCTCTGGGCGGCGTGTGAAGAGACCGGCATGGTCATCACCCAACACGGCGGCAACGGCACTCCCAACTACGGCGACGAACCGGCGTCGGGCCTTATGTACCTCATGGAGGTCGGCTTCTTCGCGAACCGCTCGCTTAGCCACATGATTATGTCGGGCGTTTTCGAGCGTTTCCCGAACCTCAAGTTCGTTATGACCGAGCAGGGTGTGGCGTGGGCGGTCGAAGTGCTGCGACGTATGGACGCCTACCACTACCAAATGGCCGCAGGCCGAGTTGGTGAGCTTGGGTTCCCCGCCGAGATCGTGCTTCCTATGAAGCCAAGCGAGTATTTCCAGCGCAACGTCTGGATTGGGGCCAGCTTCCCGAGCCCTGCCGAGTGTGTGGCGATGAAGACCGTTGGTGTCGATCGAGTCATGTGGGGCACCGACTACCCCCACCATGAAGGTACGTACCCGTTCAGCCGTGAGGCTATCCGTCGTGGCATGCACGACTGGAGCGAAGAGGACATGCGGAAGGTCTTGGCCGGCAATGCCGCCGAGGTCTACGGGTTCGACCTCGCGGCACTCGCCCCACTGGCGGCCCAGCACGGTCCAACGGTCGAGGAACTTCAGGTTCCCCTAGACGGGACCCCAAAGGGCGCAACCAGCCCAGCCTTCCACAAACCCTAAACCGAAAGTCGAAAAAACCACGCCAAGCGGCCAGCCAACCACCCTCCGCTATCGTGCTCTGGCGCTAGCTCTGGCACTTGCTCTGGCACCTGGTCTGACACTTGCTCTGACACCTGGTCTGACACTTGCTCTGACACTGGTCTTTCGGGTCTCCCCGAACCCCAAATGGCCACGCCAGGCGGTCAAGTAAGCACTTTCCGCTATCGTGCTCTGACCCTTGCTCTGACACCTGGTCTGACCCTTGGTCTGACACCAAAGGGGGCGGGGGATGGGGGTTAGCGCTTTGAGGGTTTCTGGCGGATGGTGAGACGGAACTGGGCCGGGTTTGTTGATGTCGCGGTAACTGATGCGGTGCAGTCCGTGGCTCGTGGCGGCGTGCGGTGGCCGACGCGAATGCGTTCTCCGGGTTCGACTCTTGCGAACACTCGAACTCGTACAGCTATCGGACGCTAGGGCGACCAAATGCTGTACGAGTTCGGGCTTATTCGTTTTCTATGGCCATTACCTGGTCGACTCGGCGTTGGTGGCGGCCACCTTCGAACTCGGTGGTGAGGAACGTCGTAACGATCTCCTCGGCGAGTCCGATGCCGACGACCCGTGCGCCGATCGACAACACGTTGGCGTCGTTGTGCTCGCGCGCCATACGGGCTGTGTAGAGGCAGTTGCAAAGCGCTGCCCTGGCACCCTTGACCTTGTTCGCCGCGAGCTGCTCGCCTTGGCCTGAGCCGCCCATGACGATGCCGAGGTCGGCGTCGCCGCCGACGACTGTGCGAGCAGCGCCCGCACAAAACTCGGGGTAGTCGACCGACTCGGTCGAGTCGGTGCCAACGTCGATGACCTCATGGCCAGCGGCCTGCAGGAAGTCGACAAGGTGAGTCTTGAGTTCATATCCGGCATGATCCGAACCGAGTGCGATCTTCACGGCTACTTGGTCCCGAGCGCTGCGAGTGCCTTATCGGCATGATCGGTCATGCTGGTCTCGCTGGTGACCGCTGCGATGAGCTTTGAGTCGGTGCCGATCACAAAGGTCGCCCGCTTGCTGGGCAACGGCCCCATGCGCTTGATTCCAAACTGCTTGGCGATGCTCTTGTCGCCATCGGACAACAGGGGATACCCGAGGGAGTTCGTGGTATCGAATTCTTTCTGCCGACTCACCGAGTCGGCGCTGATACCTACGCGATGCGCACTGAATTCACTGAATTCAGAGGCCAGGTCGCGGAAGTGACAGCTTTCCTTCGTTCAACCAGGGGTCATTGCCTTCGGGTAGAAGAACATGACGACCGGTCCGGTCTCAAGCAGGCTTGAGAGTGTGACGGTGTCGCCGTTCTGGTCGGGTGCCGAGAAGTCGGCAACCGTATCTCCAACATTCATGGTGTCTCCAAGACGGGTTGTACCAAGCGGTGAGCTTAGTTGATGGCCTTCTCAAGGCCTTCCCAGTAGGGCTCGCGAAGTTTGAACTTTTGTAGCTTGCCAGTGGCCGTGCGAGCGAGCTCGTCGCGGACCTCAACCGACGTTGGGCACTTGTAGTGGGCGAGTCGGCCGCGACAGTGCTCGATCAGCTCGGCCTCGGTGAGGGTTGAACCTTCGGCGAGTACCACGAGACCCTTGACGGTCTCGCCCCACTTCTCGTGGGGCACCCCGATGACCGCAACTTCGGTTACCTCAGGGTGCGAATACAGGGCGTCCTCGACCTCGATAGACGAGACGTTTTCGCCACCCGAGATGATGACGTCCTTCTTGCGGTCGGAGATAACGGCGTAGTTGTCGTCATCGATGATCCCGCCGTCACCGGTGTGAAACCAGCCGCCCTCGAGCGCCTGAGCGGTGGCGTCAGGCTGTTGCCAGTAGCTCTTGAGGACCACGTTGCTTTGCGCGAGTAGTTCTCCCGATTGGCTGGTCTTCATCCGAACACCAAGCGCTGGAGCGCCGGCCCGGCTGAGTTTTTGGGCACGCTCGTTGGGGGTCAGGTCGTCCCACTCGGCTCGGCCCCTGCTCATGGTAAGCAGCGGGGCGGTTTCGGTGAGGCCGTAAATTTGAATGAACTCCCAGCCGAGTTCGGTTTCGCAGCGTTCGATGGTTTGCGTCGGCGGGGGAGCGCCAGCGCAGATGATGCGGACTCGGTCGCGACCAGGAATCTCGCCTTCCCAGGTGGCGGCGGCATCGAGAATGGCGGCGAGTACTGCGGGGGCGGCACACATGAAGGTCACGCCGTGCTCTTCGACCCGGCGAAGAATTTCGGGGCCGTCGATTTTTCGAAGAACGATCTGTTTCACACCCATGCCAGCGACGGCATAGGGCATGCCCCAGCCGTTGCAGTGGAACATCGGCAGGGTATGGAGGTAGACGTCGCGGTCGTTCACTCCGGCCTGCCAGCCAAAGGTGGCTGCGTTGATCCAGAGGTTGCGGTGGGTCATCTCGACGCCCTTGGGGCGAGCCGTGGTGCCGCTGGTGTAGTTGACGGTGGCGGTGCCGTTCTCGTCCCATTCCCAGTCGGTGGGCTCGGTATCGAAATCGAAGAGCGCTTCTTCTTCGGCGGAACCAATTGCGACGACCCGGGTGTTCTCGAGGTCGGCAAGCGTGTCCATGAGCTCGGGGTCGACGAGTGTGATCTCGGCGCCGGAATGGTCGACGATGTACTGGATCTCGACGACGTTGAGGCGGAAGTTAACCGGCACGCCGACGCGTCCCCAGCCGGAAACGCCGTAAAGGAATACTAAGAGGCGCGATGCGTTTTGCGAGACCATCGCAACCCGTCCACCATGCTCGACACCAGCCTTCTCGAGTCCTGCGGCTAGTGCCTTGGCCCGGCGAATCACCTCGGAATAGGTGAGGTCTTCGGTCGGCGTTGCTGGTTGGTCGGGCTCATCGACGATGCCGATGCGGTCACCGTAGACAAGTGCTGCCCGCTCAATGTGATCGCGGATCGTCAGCGCTACTTCCATGAACATTCCCCTTGTATTCGTTCTGAGGGACTATTCGTAGCACGCCAGCTGGTGTTCTTCCATGTATCGGACCGGTCGAACCGTCGCCGGTTTCTTGCCTAGAACAGGCCAGCAAGCCGACGTTGTACCGAGGTGGGGAGGCCTTTGATGCTTCCTACTAGTGCTTTGTTGTGGGCGCCCGGGATGACCATCGCCTTCCCCTTGAAGGCCCCTTCGAGGGCAACCGTCGCAACTTGTTCGGCCGACTGCCACAGAAAGTCGGGTATCCCGCTGGTATCGAACTCGGCTTCGTCCTGAAAATCGGTTCGAGTGAACCCCGGCGCAACAGCAGTGACCGTAACGCCGTTGGGGCGTTCCTCTTCGTAAAGGGCTTGGGAGAACGAGCTCACGAATGCCTTTGTGGCTCCGTACACGCCGGTGTTCGGAACCGGCGAGTACCCGGCGACCGAGGAGATGTTGATGATGGTTCCGGTACGACGCGGACGCATCGCGGTGATTGCGGCATGGGCGAGGTGCACGACCGCGGTCACATTGAGATCGATTTGAGCGACTTGTTTGTCGACGTCGTCATCGGCAAATGCAGCGGTGCGTCCTGCTCCGGCGTTGTTTACGAGCAGATCGATCATCGGTTCTTCTCGAATCCGGCCGACGGTGCGTTCGACGCCCGAGGGGGTTGTGAGGTCGGCTTGAAGGACTTGGGTGTCGCCTCCGAACTCGTCGGCCAGAGCGGTGAGCTTGTCGAGGCTCCTCGCGACCAAAACGAGTTCGGTACCCTCGGCGTGAAGCTGGCGGGCCATCGCTTCGCCAATGCCACTGGATGCGCCAGTGACCAACGCTCGTGTCCAACGGGCCATCATTCGGCCACCTTTCATTCGTTGTTGATTCCCCGCTCATTCCCCGCTCATTCCCTGCGGATGCTGCATCGTACATTCGCTCGGAGCGGCCTTTCGCCAACCGGCCTCGGTCATGGCAAGATCTCGGCATGACCGACGCGCTGTTTCCAACCGACATCGACACCAGCGATATAGACAAGGAGCAGGCGAGCATGTTCGCCTTCACTGTCTACAACTACAAAATGGGCGAAATGGTGTCGCTCATGATTCACCTTGGCGACCGCCTCGGCTTGTACCGCTTCCTCGCCGGTAAAGGGCCGCTTACGTCTGAGCAGGTTGCTGAACAGACCGGCTATCACCCCCGCTGGATTCTTGAGTGGTTGCGTGGTCAAGAGGCGGCCAAGCTGCTCGAGTACGACGCTGATGCGGAGACTTTTGAGCTCACCGATGTCGGTGCCTCGGTGCTTGCCGACGAGAACCACAGCCTTTATTTCGCCGCTGGGGCCTTCGCAGCGCCCCAAGAGCCTTCGGTTGTCGAGCGACTCGCTGAGGCGTTTACAACGGGCCTTGGGCTGTCATGGGAGGAACTTGGGCCGAACGGTGCGCACCGCACCGAGCGCATGCTTGGTCCATGGAGCCGTTTGGCGTTTATCCCGAAGGTGATCCCGGCGCTTGATGGCGTCCAGGCCAAGCTCGAGGCTGGTGCAAAGGTCGCCGATGTCGGCTGTGGCGCCGGGCTTGCGCTTCGAATCCTTGCCGCTGAGTTCCCGAACTCGACGTTCCATGGCTACGACCCGTCAGAGACGGCGTTGAGTATCGGAGCCGAACGGGCGAAGGCCGATGGCCTTACAAATATCGAATTCATTCATGCCGGTGGCGAGGATCTCCCCACCGATGGCGCCTACGACTTCGTGTACACGTTCGATTGCATCCACGACATGACCCGACCAGCCGAGGTGATCGCGGCGATCAAGGCAACGATGAATGACGACGCCACCTGGCTCATCAAAGACATTCGGTCGAGCGGCGATTTCGTGAAGAACCACAAGAACCCGATGCTCGCCATGCACTACGGCTTCTCGGTATCGAGTTGTATGTCGTCCGCGATGTCAGAGCCGGGCGGAGCAGGTCTCGGTACGCTCGGATTTAGCCCGCCGGTGGCCGAGGAGATGTGCCGCGAAGCCGGATTTAGCCACTTCCAGCAGCATGATTTCGAAGATCCAGCAAACCTCTATTACGAGGTTCGTCTCTAGCCTTGGCCGGCACGCGGCTAGCGACGGTTGATGAGACTGCTTGCTCCTGCGCCAATGCCCGCTGCGCCGAGGCCAACGAAGGCTGCGGTGATAATCCAGAAACCGACGGTTCCGGTTGCGTCATGTGACTGCATTGCGCAGTCGACTTGTCCATAGACGCCGAACGCCCCAAGCCCAATCGCCGGGATCGCCGCGGTGACCCGGTGAGCGAGTGCCAGCGCAGTGGTCGCAAACATCGCCACGAGCACAACAGCGCTTACGAGGAGTCCAACGGTGGTCGGGTCGGCCGCCGGCTCTGGCGCGAACTCGCCAATAGCGACGAACAGGAGGAGCGGAGCGAGCGCTAACGCAAAGGACCAATCGGTTGAGAGACGACGTTCAGGCCGCTGCTCGGCGTCGGCTGTCTCAGGTTCGAGCGCAACCGGGGGTACCGACGAAAGTTTCGTGGTGTCGAGATGCTGGGTCTTTTGACCATCCATTGCGATGACTGCCTTTGCTCGGGGAGTGGGAAGCTGACGGAGCTGTCCGTCCAGTGTAGACACCAACTCGGCGCCGCGAACTTGCAGCAAAACGCAAACAGGACCGGCGCAAGCACCGGACCCGTTTGAGTAGTTGGCGAAGAGACTCGAAGCTATTTCTTCTTGACCGTCTTGAGAGCGAGCGTTACTTTGCCGGCTCGTTCGCCGTTCCAGGGTGCGCTAAGGCCTGCTGAGACATAGCAGAGGGAGGAGTCGCGGTCGTTTGGAAGGTTGAGACCGATCGACTTCGGGAGCTGGATTCCCCCATCGGGGGAGAGGTACTTGGACTTGTAGATCGTTTTGTCCGGGTCACCGCTTGGATGTGCACAGCTGTAGGTGATCGAGAGCTGATCGACTCGGTCGAACTTCTTGGAAGAGACCTTGACGTTGACTTTGACGAGTCCGTCATCGAGAACGGTGTCGGAGCCGATCGATCCTCCACCAGCGGCGATTGCGACGAATCCACCTTGGCGTTGAATTGTCACAGCAACCTTGGACACGGTCTTGACGCGATCGTTCGCGGCTTCGACCGATGACGTGGGCACAACCGCGGCTAAGAGGCCGAGTACCGCACTGAGAATTACTATCCGTAATGTATGACGGCTCATTGCTGGATTCCTTTAGGGGGGAGTTATTACTTCGCCTACAACTGCATAGAGTGCCAACCAAAGGCACGAATATCAAGTTTTGCTAGTGCTTTTCATTGTATTTCGTGCAACATCAACCGGTTCGTGGGGTCTGAACCGGTGGAAATGCTGAGAAAATCGTTGACACTCTGCGGGCGTTTCGCCTTCTAGGGCAAAACGCTAAGAGTGAGCAAACCCTAGCGCAATCTTGCAAGCGGTGTGGGGAGCGCTGTCGAAATTTAGGACGAACGCCCCGACATTGGTACGTATGCTCGCTCGTCGGCGCCGACGTACAACTGGCGTGGCCGAGAGATCCGAGAGTTCTGCTCGAGCATTTCGTTCCAGTGAGCCAGCCATCCAGCGGTGCGTCCAATGGCGAACAGAACGGTGAACATCTCGGTTGGGAAGCCCATCGACTGATAGATGAGACCCGAGTAGAAGTCGACATTTGGGTAGAGGTTGCGGCTGACAAAGTAATCGTCAGACAAGGCGACCTCTTCGAGCTTGAGCGCCATGTCGAGCAGCGGGTTTTTGCCGGTGACCTTGAAGACGTCGTGGGCGACCGACTTGATGATCTGTGCCCGGGGGTCGTAGCTCTTGTAGACCCGGTGGCCGAAGCCCATGAGTCGGCCTTCGCCCTTCTTTACCGACTCGATAAAGTTGTCGATCTGGTCGTAGCTGCCAATGTCGTTCAGCATGTTGAGTACTGCTTCGTTGGCGCCACCGTGACGGGGACCATAAAGCGCAGCGCAACCAGCGGCAACGGCGGAGTAAGGATCGGCGTGGCTTGAGCCAACTACTCGTGCGGCCGTTGTCGAACAGTTCTGTTCGTGGTCGGCATGCAGGATGAAGAGCAGGTCGAGGGCCTTGGTAAGAACCGGATCGGCTTCGAACTTGGGCTTCGCCACCCGGTACATCATCGACAGGAAGTTCGACGCGTAGGGGAGATCGTTGTCGGGGAAAACGTAGGGGAGGCCCTGGCTGTAGCGGTAAGCCGCTGCGGCAATCGTTGGCATCTTGGCGATCAGGCGAACCATCTGCTGCTTGCGAACATCGGGATCTTCGATGTCTTTGGCTTCTGGGTAGAAGGTTGAGAGGCCGGCGACGCTCGAGGTGAGCATGCCCATCGGGTGAGCGTCGTAGTGGAACGAGTCGTTAAAGCGCTTCCGGAAGTTCTCGTGGACGTAGGTGTGATGGGTGATCTCGTGAGTCCACGTGTCGAGCTCGTCTTGGGTCGGGAGCTCGCCGTTGATCAGCAGGTAGGCCACTTCGAGGTACGACGAATGTTCGGCGAGTTGCTCGATGGGGTAGCCGCGGTAGCGGAGGATTCCGTCGGTGCCGTTGAGGTCGGTGATGGAGCTCTCGGCATTTGAGGTCGTGGCCAGGCCCGGGTCGTGGAACCAGACGCCGGGAAGCAGCTTGCGCCATTCGGCGGCGTCGACACCACCATCTTTGATGGGAATCTCAAGGGATTCGCCGCTGCGGTTGTCGGTGATGGTGATGGTTTCTGGTTCGGCCACGAGGCTCGTGTTCCCTTTTGAGATGTAGGACGCCTTGACGTAGTGCGAAGCGTCTTTGAAAGCGGCGCTTTTGGCCGCGGTGTTTACTGAGAAAGTATTGATGAGATGCGGCAACAATTGCCGTGGCGAAACATGCTCGAACCGGCTGGTTTGATTGCCCGCTCCCCACCGACGGACATCGTCACTGATGCCTCATCGTTGCGGCCACCACACTAGCCGCTTCGCTCTGCCAATTCAGATCCGTGGGCAGAGGATTTCCGGGCGCCTTCAAACCAGAACCCCAGCCTGATGACGCGCGTTATCTACAGCGGCAGGTTGTCGTGGCGTCGACGGGGGAGCCGCTCGCGCTTGTTTCGCAATATCTCGAAGGCCTCGGCCACCTGGCGTCGGGTGTCGGCGGGGTCGATGACCGCCTCGACCGAACCGCGTTCGGCTGCGATGTACGGGTTGAGAAGCCGTTCTTCGTAGTCGCTCTGGAGGGCGGCGCGCTCGGTCTCATCGGCTCGGCGGTGAAGAATCTCAACCGCGCCTTTGGCGCCCATGACTGCAATCTCAGCGCTCGGCCAGGCGAAAGAAAGGTCGTTCCCGATGTACTTGGAGTCCATGACGATGTAGGCGCCGCCATAGGACTTGCGGAGGGTGACGGCCACTCGTGGTACCGACGCTCGGGCGTAGGCGAATGCCAGCTGAGCGCCGTAGCGGATCATGCCCCGCCATTCGAGGTCTTTGCCGGGGTAGAAGCCGGAGGTGTCGACAAAGGTAAGTAGGGGGAGGTTGAAGGCGTCGCAGAAGCCGACGAAGCGGCCGCCCTTCTGCGATGCAGAAATGTCGAGCGTTCCAGCGACAGTTTGTGGTTGGTTCGCAACGACGCCAACTGGCATGCCGCCCACCGTGGCAAAGGCCGTAACGAGGTTGGCGGCCCATGATTCTTTTGGTTCGAGAAGGATGCCGTCGTCTACGACTTCGGCGATGACGTCTCGAACGTCGTAGCTGCCGGTTGGGGCGTCGGGGAGAATTCCGAAGACCGAGTCGAGGCTGCGGTCGGTGGGGTCGCTCGTGGCGACACTCTGGGCGACACTGTCGGTGCTCGAGGGGAGGAAGGTGAGGAGTTCGGCGATCAGCTCGCCCGCTTCCTCGAGGTTGGCGACCGAGAAGCTGGCAAGGCCGCTGGTGCGGTCGTGGACCGCTGGCCCTCCAAGTTCGTTGGCGTCAACGGGTACGCCCGTGAATTCGGTGACCATTCGGGGTCCGCCAACGAAGGTGTACGAGTCGTCGAGGGTGATCACAAAGTCGACGAGTCCGAGGAGAAAAGCTGGGCCCGCAACGACGGGGCCGGTCACGACGGCGATCGTGGGGACGATGCCCGAGCAATCCACAAGTGACTTCGCAGCTCTTCCCCACCCATCGAGGGCGGCGATGCCTTCGTCTACCGATGGCCCAAAGGCCTCAATCGTGAGGACGAATGGCACTCGGCGGTCGAGGGCCAGCTTGGCCCCTGCGGCGATATCGATACCTTCGGTTGAGGTGATTCCACTTCGCGAATCGCCCGCTTGAAGGCTGGCCAGGACATACGGGTGGCCGTCGTCGTCAATGAACGATGACGTGCTGCTGCCGAGTGTCCCGGTTCGGAGTCCAACTCTGGTCGGCATGAGCGGTAATGCTCGCAGGAAACCGGCCAGTAACCCCAAGTCGGATACGGGTTTTAGGGCAGCGAGAGCCCGTCGTGTTTGGGGGCGTCACTTTGGATGACCTCGCGAAGCACGTTATAGAAGGCGCGCTCGGTGGCCGAGGGGGACGTGTCCGATGCCCAACCAAGGCCGACGTCTCGTCGAGATAGCCCGCGAACTCGGACCCTTTTCCAGTCGCCGGAGATGCCGCTCGGTGCGGCGCTCGCTGGCAAAATCGCTGGCCCGTACCCCTGGAATGCAAGCGATGCCATCAGTCTCATCCCGTCGACTTCGGCTGAAGGGGTGAGGATTCGGCCTACTCGCTGGGCCTCGGCGTCGAGCGTGTCGCGGAGCTGGGTGCCGATGGGGGAGAGGATGAGGTTGAAATCGCAGAGCTCGGCGAGAGAGATCTCGTCGAACTTTGCGAGTGGGTGGTCGTCGGGGGTCACGACGATTCGCTCTTCGGAGAACAATCGTTCGGTAGCGATTGTTGGATCGTCGACGGGGAGGTTCACGAGGGCCGCATCGAGGGTTCCGGTTCGTAATTGGGGGATGAGCGACGTTGTTGTGGCGTCGACGATAATGGGCTGAATCCCGGGGTGGGCCGTGTTGAGCTCGTCAAGAAACCTCGGTACTAGCCACCGCGCGGTTGTCCCGATGATTCCGAAGCGGACCGATCCGTGGATGTCGTGACGTAGGCCGGCGACGTCGGCTTCGATGGCTTCAAGTTCGGAGTTGATTCGGTTTGCGCGGGTGAGTACCGCCTCGCCCTCTGGGGTGAGTCGGCCGGTGCGTCGGTCGATGAGAACCGAGTCGAGTTCGCGTTCGAGTCTGGCGATGTGGGTCGAGATGTTGGACTGCACGGTATGAAGGGCACGAGCGGCTGCCGAGAACGACTGATGTTCGGCCACTGCCGTGAGGGCGCGTAATTGACGAAGGTCCATCTCCTATAACGATAGCAACTATCGGCGACAACTGTTGGACAGATGGGGGGAGATAGTGAATACTTTCACTAGTGGAGAAACCACGGATCCCCCTCCGATGGTCTCCCTAATTCCGACCGAAATCGGTTCCCCCTGATGAAGTCGAAGAGAACGGACCGGATCCCCCTCCGGTCCGTTCTGTATTTTTGGTCGCTCGTCGCTAGCTCCTTCGCTCTGCGCTTCGCTATGTCCGTCTGGCTTCTACCTCGGCCTTCGCTGGCGCTGCGGCACGACACCCGCTTGTTTGGTCGCTCGTCGCTAG
>CALGZB010000153.1 GCA_937934655.1 uncultured Acidimicrobiales bacterium
CAGCGAAGACGCATCGGCGCACGAAAAGAACCTGTTCCAGCGCTGGATCGACGGCCTCATCGCCAACGGTGTTCCCGAAACCGACACCGTCGATTTGTGGACCCAATATCGCCGGGCCGCCTACTTCTGCCTCGTGTACCCAATCGTCGCTTCACGTGGCATGGACCTCAGCGATCCACGACAAATGGCCCTCATCGGAGTGATGAACGAACGATTCGGCCGAGCCGTCACCGAACTCAACCTCGCTGAGTTCGCCGAGTAATACCTAGCTACGCCGCAGTTGGGCGGGGAAGCGGCCGGGATCGAATCGATCTCCGCTCGCCTGGCACGTCAGTTCGGCGACCAGACGATACCGACGATCGGCCGCTCTGCTTGCTGGCATAAAGAGCCGCATCGGCGCGAGCCAAAACCGAGGAGAGCGACTCCCCCGCTTCTGCCTGAGTGAGTCCGATCGAGCAGCTCACATGAACCACCGAACCCGACTCGGTTTCGACCGGACTAGAGCAAGCCTCAACCAACCAGCTGCCAAACTTGAGTGCCGCTTCCTCAGGACAACCAGGCAGAGCGATCGCAAACTCGTCGCCACCCATCCGGCCGAGCACGGCACCCTCGGGGAGCGTCGCGCTCCAACGCCTGGTGCACTCAACCAACACCGAATCACCCGCAAGGTGGCCATAGGTGTCGTTGATCGCTTTGAAGTGATCGATATCGATGACCCCTACCCACCCTGCCGACTCGACGTGCACGCCGTCTGCAGTGATGGCCTCGATAAAGCCGCGCCGGTTCGGTGCTGAGGTAAGCACGTCTTCGTTGGCCAAACGCTCCAGTCGTTCGTTGGCCACCGAGAGCGCTTCCTGTCGAGAGCTCAGCGATTGGGCGAGATGTTGGGCGATAAGGCGACCTTCGAGCGCATTTGTCGTTGCACCGTTCATCGCCGAGAAGATGCTCGCCGAATACAACCCGCCGAGGATGAGGAGGAACGCCAGAACGACATCGAAAGACTTGCCATTCAGGGCCATAGCGGAAGCCGAGACAACGGTTACCGAACCAACGGCAGCAGCGAACACCGGTTTCGCTGCCGAACAGACCGCTGTCATCACCGACTGGTTGCCAAAGATCCACAACACCAGAACGGCACGCCACTGGGTGGATTCTGGGTGGGCGAACAATGGAAGGAGACCCCACGTGATGCCACTAACTCCCACGACGAACGCCAGCGACCGGATCTGGTCAGCAGCCGAAGCCTCGTGGATGCGGATTCGTCTGAGAGCTCCGAGACAGAGGACCGACACGACCACTCGAACCGCCAGCCACAAGCTCAACCCAACCGGCGCTGTCTGCACGAGCAACGCATAAAAAATGGCGATCGAGAGCACGCTGGTCTTGAACGATTTGGTTATCGCCGGAACAAGCGCACCCGCCCGAGCGTCATCTACCGAAGATTCATCAAGCTCAACGAGCGACGCCGCTGTTGCGTCACTGTCCGCCCTCTTCTCTGGCACCGGTTGGTACTACTTTCTCTGGCCTAACGAATGTCTTTATTTGGCATCGGTCAATCGGCCCCGCTGCTTTAGCGACGACGTACTACCCAGCCGGGCGAAGAATGGCGCCGGTACCGGTGATGTGCAGCAGATCCGGCCGATCAACCACTGCGATGATGGCTTCGACCGTCGCTCGGTCGGCAACCGCAACATCCACAAACACTCCGCCGGTGCCCCGACCTGATGATGTTATTCCTAGGTTCGCATCGAACAGTTCGGTCACCTTCGCTTGCATCTGTTCGAGTTCACCAACATTGAAGTCGACCGGCACCAAACAAGGCACCCGCGTGGCGGTGGACAACTCGGCTCGGACCGAAGCGAGTGTCGCGGCGTCGCCGTTGACCTGTTGCACACCGAAACCAACGTTTCCTTCCCCCACCCGGAACCATCGAAGGCCCCCATCAAGGTCGGGGTTCTGTGCAGCCCACTGTTGAAGAACCTCACGCTCGGTAGCGGTCTCTGGCTCAAGGTCGACGCATTCGACTGGCTCAACGTTGCGAGGCTCGGCCAGGATGTCGGGCCAGAGACGCAACCCCGGACCATCGTTGATGAGCTCTAGTGCATCCTCAACCGGCGGCCACGAAACGGTAACCCGCCGACCGCCCCACCGAACTCCCGATGCAGTCTCAAACCAATCACCAACCATCTCGTAATCGATCAGGTCGTAGGTTCCGCACTGTGGCGGATACGAATCGAGGATTATCCCGGTACAGAGCTTCGGCCCCGAGCCGTTATCGAGGATGGTCGAGCTAAACAGCACACGCTTCGCAACCTGAGGAAGTTGGCCAGGAGTAAACGTCGACTTCACCTCGGCCCCGCCAACATCGACGACCTGTGCGACCGTGGTCGACTCGGTTGTCTCACACGAGAAACCCGCTTGGTCCGGCCCGCGATCGCCCACGCACCGGTCAACACCGTCGGCGCCATTCAAAACGTCGGCGCCGCGTCCACCACGAAGGACGTCGCGGCCATAGCCGCCATTGAGACCGTCGGACCCTTGACCCCCGGCCAGAACATCGCGGCCCGACCCACCAAACAGCACGTCGTTACCCGTACCTCCGACGAGGCGATCATTGCCCCGACCACCGCAGATCAGGTCATCCCCGCCGAGACCATGCACGGCATCGCGACCGCCGAGGGCCACAATCACGTCATCTCCCGGCGTCCCGAGTAACACATCGTCGCCAGGAGTGCCGACGATCGTCGCCCGCTTCCCAAAACACTTCGGACCGCTCTGAGCCGACGCCGGGGAAACAACAACGAGCGTCGAAGCGACGAGAAGCGCCACCAAGCACACCATGACGGCTTCCCGACTGTGCAACCGTTGCCGCTCTTCAAGTTTCGCCATTACAACAACGATACCGAGGTCGCACGAGACTGCTAGTTCAGCTGGCGAGCGGAAGTACGCTAAACCGGCTGCTGGCGGGCGATGGCATCCCGCGTTCACACCGCGTATCAAACCTGTGCTCTTCACCTCGCTCACCTTCCTGACGGCGTTTCTTCCGATCGTCCTTGCGCTGTACTTCGTGCTTCGCGGACAAATGCGAAACGCCCTGTTGCTGGTGGCCAGCCTCACCTTCTATCTGTGGGGCTCCGGCGGGTACGTCTTGGTCCTCATCCTTGCCGGGTTGATCGCCTGGACAGCTGGAGGCGTCATCGTCCGACGGGCCGACGCTGGGCAGTCGACTCGGGCGGCCACCGTCGGCGGAGCCGTACTCCTTCTCGCTCCGCTCCTGTGGTTTAAGTACGCCCGCTGGTTCTCCGAGATCGTGGCCGATGCGGCCGCAACCGTTGGCATTAGCAC
>CALGZB010000154.1 GCA_937934655.1 uncultured Acidimicrobiales bacterium
CTTGGCCGGCACACCGGCGATAATGCTGTTGGGCGGGAACTCGCTGTTCTCGGTCACGATGGAATGACCGGCCACGATGGAGTTCTCGCCGATTACCGCCCCGTCCATGATGGTGGCGTTAATACCGATCAAGCAGCGGTCACCAATGGTGCATCCGTGAATGGTGCTGTGGTGGGTGATCGAGCAATCGTCGCCAACGATGGTGGAGGTGAAGGCGCCGACATGCACCATTACGAAGTCCTGGATGTTGGTGCGGGCGCCAATACGAACCTCGTAGGTTTCGCATCGCATAACCACCTGGGGCCACACCGAAGACTCGGCACCGATCGAAACCTTGCCGTAAATATGTGCGGTTTCGTGTACGTAGCTGGTGGCGTCGAGGCTGACGTCGTCTCCGATGAATCCCATGCGGGGAAACCTACCGGGTGAGGTGGTCGCTGGCGGCACTCACAACCGACGTGTAGCGGGGCCAGCACGCTTCGAGCCACGCCGGGTCATCGTCGTTAAACGCAGCCCGCACCTGGTTCCGGACGGCAAGAGCTTCGGGAGCTGTTGGGTCGCCGGTGGCATGGAGCACCGCGTCGGCACGAAGGCTATGGAGCACCGACACGGAGTCGACCGTGCCGTACTCGATCGCGACCGCCGTTATGTCGGTGCCCGGAGCCATCGCTGGAATGGCAGAGAGCCAATCGCCCTCAAGCGATGCCGACACGCTGTTGCCACCCTTGTGTGCGGTGACGTCGCCCCACCACGATCCCTGCCTGGCATAGGCGTCGCTGCCTGGAAGGTCCGAGCTAATGAGCTCGCCGAATCCCCACGGGCCGAGACCAGTATGCAGATCGATGACCGCTGCGTGTTTTACGTCGGCCAATCGGTTCCCTAGGAACTCCTTCATCCACCGGTGTGACCACACCGGCTCGGTGCCGCCGTAGAAGACACCCTGTGGGTGGTCGTACTGGCCGCCGGACACCGCCTGCTGAAACTTCTCGAGCCCCACTTCTTTGAGTGTGACCATCAGAGTTGCATTGGATCGGGTTTGGTCCTCTTCGTTCCACGAGGCCGGGACGAGGTCGGGGGCCAACTCGCTATAGGCAGCATTGTTAATGCGGGGCTGCGACCAGTCGACAAAGTTTCGGTTGAGATCGACGTTGTCCTCGTTTACCCGGCGTACCCAGGAGAACCCGTAGGGGTTAAGCGCGTGCACGAATATCAAGGTAGGGCCACCGGGCGCCGTTTCGCTCGCAACACCGTCACGACCAGCGAGATCGGCGAGGTGATTACGTTGAAGCGCCGACCCGAGATACCCCTCGACACCGTGGGTACCGGAGACGACGAGGATCACGTGGTCATTGTCGGGCGGACCCAGTTCCGCCACATCGATAGCGAGCTCTTCACCATCGAGTCCAACCATCGGGTGCACGAACGTTTCGATCCGAGCTCCCGCTTCAGCGGCGGCGTCGAGAAACGCCGCACGAGCGTCGGAGTAGGTCAGGCTCAGCGGGGTGATCATGGCGAGGACCTTAGCCGCTTGTCTTCGAAACCAATCGCTAGCATGGGCCGCCACTCGACGAAGGACAGCACCATGGACATGTTGGAAATGAACAAAGGCGTTATCGAAGAATTCCGGGCGAATGACGGTGTTTGTACCGGCTGGCTCGACGGAGCGCCGGTGGTCCTGGTCACCATGACCGGCGCAAAGAGCGGCCGGACTCTCTGCTCGCCGCTGGTGTATTCGACCGACGGTGACGACATCATCATTATCGCCTCAAAGGGGGGCGCTCCCGAGCACCCCAACTGGTACTTCAACCTCGTAGCGAACGGCGCCGTCAACATGGAGGTCGCTATCGCTGACGACAATGGGAACAGCATTGAGGAGTGGGAAGGCACCGCACACCTCATCGAAGACGAGGCGGAGCGCAAGCGTGTCTACGCCGCGCAGGCAGCCCTTATGGACAACTTCAACGATTACGAGAAGTCGGCCACCGAAGCCGGCCGGGTCATCCCGGTGTTTCGGGTAACCCGAAACGGCTAGCTCGTCAGCATCATCCCGGCGGTGTCGATGGCGCTCAGTAGCGCATCGACATCGCCGGTTTGCAGTGCCGTGTTCATGCAGATCATGCGGAACGTGTTGAGTCCGTGGATGGGTTGATACCCAATCATCCCCGACCCGTCGGCCTGCATTTGGGCCTTGATACCGGGAGGCAACCCATGGAGCTCGGCGTGCACCTCGGCCGCAAGTTCCACCGGTGCCCCATCGGCTTCAACAAGCTGCAAGGGGCGCATCTGCGATGGCACCCAGGCAAACACGACGTTCGTGAACGTTCCTTCTACGAGGGGCACCAACGCCCCGTCGCTGGCTGCGATTTGTCGACGGGTGTGCTCGGCCATCTCGACGGCATGATCGATTCGAGCAGCAAACCCCTCGTCGCCGCGGACCTTCCAAGTCAACCAGAGCTTCAGCACATCGATCCGGCGAGCGCACTGGAACGTGCGGTCGCCAGAGTCGAATTCGCCGTAGAGCTTGTCGGACTGGAACAGGTAGTCGGCGCGAGCGGCAAAACACTGAGCCAACTGTGCGGGATCCTTCACCAGGAGCGCCGTGCACTGTTGGGTCATCCCCATCATCTTGTGCAGGTTCCAGACAAACGAGTCAGACCGTTCGATGCCGTCTAGGCGCCATGCATGCGCTTCGGAGAACAGTGCCGACCCGCCGTAACACCCGTCGACGTGAAGCCAGAGCTCGTGCTTTTCGCAGATGTCGGCGAGTGCATTGAGATCATCGAACGCCGACGTCACGGTGGTTCCCGAGGTGGCGATGACAGCAAACGGGGTGAGCCCAGCCGCAGCGGCATCGGTGATGGCCGTCTCAAGCGCCGACGGAATCATTGCCCCTTCGTGATCGGACGCGACCTTCACGACTCCAGCGGTACCGATGCCAAGCAACGCTGCCGACTTTGATGCTGCGTAGTGGCCGCTGTCGGACACGAACATAGCTAGGCGGTCGCCGTTGGATCCGGCCGACGTGACGTCGGGTTGATGGCGTTG
>CALGZB010000155.1 GCA_937934655.1 uncultured Acidimicrobiales bacterium
GCCATGGAAGAAGGTGGCGAGGTAGCCACCGACTTTGGTGTCGACGCTGAAAACAAGGTCATTCGTGTCGGCGTGAACGGTGACCTCACCGGTCCGTTCGCTGCGTTGGTAAACGAAATCGTTACTGGCCAGGAAGTTTACTGGGAAGTCTTCAACGAGAACGGCGGCTACCAAGGCTGGACCGTTGAGATGGAAACCCTCGACTCCGGCTACGCAACCGATATCGGCATCCAGAACTACGAGACCTTGGCCCAGGAAAACGAAGACGGCGTTCTCATGATTACTGAGAACACCGGTTCGCCAATTACTGCAGCCATCGCCGAAGACGCCGCTGACGACAACATGCTCGTCATCCCGTTGAGCTGGGCATCGCTGTGGCCAGACCCAGAGTTCGGTGCAACGATTCTCGAGAAGCAGGCAACGTACTGCCTCGAGTCCATCAACGGTGTTGAGTGGTTGACCACCCAGGTCGACGATCCAAAGCTTGCCATCCTTGGCCGCCCAGGTGAGTACGGCGAAGATGGCTCCGCAGGCGCCAAGATCGCTGCCGAAGAACTCGGTATCGAAATCGTGTACGACGGAACCGGCGCAGTTGCCGGTGACGACCGCACCGGTGTTATCGCAGAGCTCACCGGCTCTGGCGCCAACATCGTCTGGACCACACTCACCCCAGGTGAGTTGCTCGATATCTTCGGTAACTCCGTATCGCAGGGCTTTGAAGCTACCTGGTCGGGTAACACCCCGTCCTTCAGCTACCCAGTCATGATGACCTCGGACTTCGCCCAGGACTTCGACACCTACTACTTCCAGTCGGCCTTTAACGCTCCATGGGGTGCTCCTGGCACCGAGGTAATCGTTGAAGAAATGACGGCTCGTCGCCCTGACCTCAACATCTCCGATGGTTACACCATTGGTTGGATTGAAGGCATCATGGCCGAGACCCTCATCAAGGAAGCCATCGATGGTGGCGATATGACCCGCGAGAACATGGTGGCCATCGCCACTTCGGGCCTCGAGGTTGACTTCATGGGTCTTTCGGCAGCACAGAGCTGGCCAAACGACTACAACGAAGCACTCGTTCGTTCGACGTGGATCTTCGATGTCGACGCTGAGGCGTTCAACATTATTCCAATGTCAGAAGCCACTCCGGAGAACCCTGGTTCTTCTGGCCTTATCCCGCTCGAACAGGACTACATCGGTACCGTTGCCGCTGACTACGTGTTCGACGGACCTTGCATTGAGCCAAGCAGCTAAACCTGCTGGTTGGCTATCTGTTTAGCCAACCGTTGCAGCCAATCTCATTGGCTGCTGTTGTTGATGGTGCCTGCTCCGCTCGCCTTGCGGACGGGGCAGGCACCTCACACCGTGCGAAGCATTGAATGAGTGTGAAGCACTGAAGTATTACCGCACAAACCATTTGGGGGAACTGTGCTCGAAGTTGCGAATCTTGAGGTTGTCTACAACGAGGTTATCCTCGTGTTGCGCGGCCTTTCGATCGAAGTGCCCGACGGCGACATTGTTGCGCTGCTCGGCTCGAATGGTGCGGGTAAGACCACCACCTCTCGTGCGATCACCGGTCTACTGGGCGTCCACGACGGCGCTGCCACCAAAGGCACAGTGACCTGGAAGGGTCGAGACATCTCGAAAGACAAGCCGTCGGCCACCGTGGCCAACGGCATCTCTCAGGTGATGGAAGGCCGGCGTATCTTCGCTGAGCTCACCATCGACGAGAACCTCGCCACTGGCGCCTTCACCAACCGAGCCAACGAGAAGAAGAACTACGACCGGATCATGGCGTTGTTCCCCGTGTTGCTTGAACGCCACGATCAAACCGCTGGCTACCTCTCTGGTGGCGAGCAGCAGATGCTGGCAATCGGCCGAGCCATGATGGCCGAGCCCGAACTCCTTATCCTTGATGAGCCGTCACTTGGCCTTGCACCGCTGCTGGTGCAGCAGGTGCGCGACGTGATCCTTGAGATCAACGCCGAAGGCACCTCGGTGCTGCTCATTGAACAGAACGCGGCGATGGCATTGTCTATCGCCAACACCGGTTACATCATGGAAACCGGCAAGATCGTGATGGACGGCGACGCCGAGAAACTCCGGAACGATGAAGACGTGCAGGAGTTCTACCTTGGCCTGCACACCGACGAGTCCGGCGAACGCAAGAGTTTCCGCGACGTGAAGCACTACAAGCGCCGCAAGCGCTGGTTGTCTTAGGAGACGACGCTCACTATGACTACTCTTCTCGACGTACAAGACATCACGCTGCGCTTTGGTGGCGTTACCGCTATCAATGGCGTGGGCTTCGATGTGCAAGAGGGCGAACTGTTCTCGATCATCGGACCAAACGGTGCTGGTAAGACCTCGATCTTCAACACCATCTCCCAGGTGTATCGCCCCCAAGAGGGCGACATCACCTGGAAGGGCAAGTCGATCATGGGGCAGCGCCCCGACAAGGTCGCCGAGCTCGGAATCGCCCGTACCTTCCAGAACATCGAACTCTTCCCACAGATGACGGTTATCGACAACCTTTTGTTGGGCCGCCATATCCGCATGAAGAGCTCATGGCTCGCCGGTGCGATGTGGTTCGGTGCAGCAAAGAAGGAAGAGATGGCCAACCGCCGTCGTGTCGAAGACATCGTCGACTTCCTTGAAATCGAAAGCTGGCGCAAGTCGCCGGTAGCGCTGTTGCCGTACGGCATCCAGAAGCGAGTCGAGCTTGGCCGTGCGCTTGCAATGGAACCCGAACTGCTACTCCTGGATGAGCCAGTAGCTGGCATGAACCAGGAAGAGACCGAGGATATGGCTCGGTTCATCCTCGATATTCGCCATGAGCTGGGTATTGCGATGATCATGGTCGAGCACGACATGGGCTTGGTTATGGACATCGCCGACCGCGTCATGGTGCTCGACTTCGGCCAGCGCATCGCCATCGGTACACCCGATGTCGTCCAGAAGGATCCAGCGGTTATCGCCGCCTACCTCGGCTCAGAGTTCGCGTAGATTTCACACTCCTGGGGCAGCTGCGGTTGGCCTCGACGGTTGAGGTTCGACTTGACTGGTACGCCTATGGACTCAGTGTTTTATGCCGCTCTTGCTAACGATTCGCTTGCGGGAGTGCAGCCCTCGGCTGAGCTTTGCGAGAAGATCCTTACCGATCCCGAGATCGAGCTTCTCCCGCTGCTGAACGCGGCCTATACGGTTCGCAAAGCGCACTGGGGCAAGACCGTTCAGGTCCACATCCTCAACAACGCTGCCAATGGCAAGTGCCCTGAGGACTGCTCGTATTGCACCCAGGCAAAGACCAGCGATGTCGACATCGAGGAGTACTCGATGAAGAGCACCGACGAGATCCTGGCCGAGGCGAAACGGGCCTACGAGAACGGCGCGTTCCGCTATTGCATGGTGTTCTCGGGTCGTGGCCCGTCGAAAGGACGAGCGGAGCAACTCGCAGGTTTGGTTCGCCAAATCAAGGATGCCTACCCGCTTGAGGTATGTGTCTCGGCTGGACTGCTCGACGACGAAAAAGCGAAGGTCCTTGCCGATGCCGGACTCGACCGGCTGAACCACAATCTCAACACGTCCGAAGAGCACTACGCCGACATCTGCACCACCCATACGTACCGCGACCGGCTCGAGACACTGCGCGCTGCGAAACGCAATGGCCTTGAAACGTGCTCGGGCCTTATCGCAGGCATGGGCGAGCCCGCATCGGACTTGGTGGAGATTGCAACGACCTTGCGCGAGCTTGGCGCCGAGTCGATCCCGGTAAATTTCCTCCTGCCGTTCGAAGGCAACGAGTTGGTAGAGCCAGTTGGGTTGTCACCCGACTACTGCCTTCGGGTCCTGTGTATGTTCCGATTCATGAATCCGACCGCCGAGATTCGTTGTTCGGCGGGGCGCGAGTTTCATCTTCGGTCTCTTGAAGTGATGGCGCTCTACCCGGCGAATTCGCTGTTTCTCGAGGGCTACCTCAACGCCAAAGGCGCGGCCTCGAATCGGACCTATCAAATGATTACCGATGCCGGCTTTGAGATTGTGAGTGACTTCTCAGCCGAGTCTTTGCTGGCCGAAGCACAAGCTCATGTGGTCTCCAACGAACAGCCCGTCGACATCGGCGGATCATCGGCAGTAAAAACCATCGCCGACCTTCGACCGACCCAATAACCCGTTAGCTCATCGGCACTACCCGTGGGTTATTGCTCGATGGTGCGGGGCATCTCTAGCAGGCGTCCGCACAACTTGATGAGCGTCTTGATCTCGGATGGTTCGAGGTCGCCGAACAGTTCGGCGCAACGAGCATTGTCCTGCGCATAGGCGGCGACGATCTTCTTATGGCCGACATTGGTGAGGCGAGTAGTGACTAACCGGCGGTCGGACGACTCGCGGCTGCGGGTAACGAGGCCGTCGCGTTCAAGAGTGTTGAGCACACTTGAAACCGCAGCTCGGGACAAACCGGAGTAGAGCGCGATGTCGCGGGGTTCGAGCTCGCCCTCGACCCAAAGGGTGAACATCGCCCGGAAACCTGCGTAGCTCCAACCGGCGGGCCGGTGGACATTTTGTTCGACGTCTTGGGTGAGTCGTGTGGCCAATCGCACCAGCGTTGCTGTTGCGGCGAACACCTCGAGGTCAACGCCGTCGACTTCGGTGGCAACCCGTCGCATCGATGCCCGTTCAAAGCGGCGGGACCGTGACTCGGTGGGCTCCGGCTTGATCACTGCTTGGCTCCCTTGATCAGGAGGGTCTTCCCACGGAACAGAGCAACCACACGGTCCCCGACGGAAATCACACCGTCATGCACGGCGTTTCGGCCGCCCGCATTGGTTGGAACAGTAACGATGGTTGCCCGAACATCGTCGCCGGTATAGGCGGGGGAGACGTAGTCGATCGTGGCGGCCGTCGCGACGGCTGGTTGGTTGTCCTGGTTGCTGACGTAGGACATCGCGGTATCGGCGAGGTGAAAGAGCACGCCCCCATGACAGGTACCGCCAAAGTTAAGCATCGCATCGGTGACGATAAGACCGACTTCGACTCGCCCGCTGTTTGCTTCATGCAGCGCGATGCCGAGCGAACGCGACGCATTGTCGGCATTGCGGAGGTCGTGAAGAGATTGTGTCGAGTCCGTCACTGGTGAGCCATCCCCCTGTGCTACCAGTGGCCACCGATCATCAAAGTCTTGATGAACTGAACCGCACCTTAGGCGCCGACTTCGATCGCTGTCGACCGGTGCCAAAGAATAGAAGCGGACAGGCGGAGAGAATCGGGCGCTATCCGAACTGTTCCTAAGACGTGGCCCATTGGGCGTCGCTCAACCCGCGCACATCTCGGGAGGTGAATCGACCGTCTTCTTCGGCGGCGAGGTGGAGTTCGGTGTCGAATTCGTAAAAGGAAGTGCGGGCGACTTCGGGAAGCTGGTCGTCAGAAATCAAGACATTGGCGGCAGAGAGCGGAGCGATTGTTGCCAGGCCACGGATACCCCATTTCGTATGGTCGCTGACGACCACGAGTTGTCGGGACGCGTTTACGAACGCTTGGTTCGTTTCGGCCTCGGCGATGTTGGGGGTGGTGAACCCGGCCTCGGCGTCCATGCCGTGGATGCCCATAAACAACATGTCCACATGCAAGTTGCGAAGCGCAGCCGTAGCAATAGGGCCGATAAGCGCGTCGGACCGCGTTCGATGCCCGCCGGTAAGGACGACGGTGAGATCGGCACGAGGCGATCGGTAAAGCTGTTGGGCGATACCCGGGGCATTGGTGACCACGGTGAGTTCAGCGATGTCGAGGAGGAGGGCCGCCATGGTGAATGTGGTGGTTCCGGCGGTGAGTCCAATTGCCGAGCCAGGCTTGACCATGTCGGCAGCGAGCTTTGCGATGGCGAGTTTCTCAGATCGCTGGCGTGGCGCTTTCGCATCGAACCCTGGTTCGTCGGCGCTACGTTCTTGGGTGATTGTTGCGCCCCCATGCACTTTGGCGATGA
The DNA here is from genome assembly GCA_937934655.1 of uncultured Acidimicrobiales bacterium. Taxonomy (GTDB): domain Bacteria; phylum Actinomycetota; class Acidimicrobiia; order Acidimicrobiales; family SHLQ01; genus CALLQB01. The sequence goes on from CALGZB010000155.1 coordinate 5,981, forward strand.
GCCCACGTTCGTCGAGAACATCGAGGTCGCGGCGCACGGTCATGTACGACACACCTAGGAGGTCGGCCAGATCGCTCACCCGAACGGATCCGCCGGCCCGAACCGCATCGATGATCTGTTCGTGGCGCTGATGAGCGAGCATTTCCCGAGAATAACCTAGCGGCGGCCCCTCTGCGCTACTTTCAGGTAGCTTCTGTCAACTAATGTGCGAATCTGGTAGTTTCGGGTCAGTTCGTTCACTGGTTTCGCGAAGCGCTACGTTTTGCAAGGGATCAGCGGTACCACCGGGGTTCGATGAGGGGGACTCATGACGAAGAAGAGCGGCCGTAGCGGGTCACAGAACATTCAAGGGGGTTGGAAGGTCGCCTTCTGGTTTCTTCTCCCGAGTCTCATCGGGTTTGTCGTCTTCTTCTTGTACCCGAGCCTCCGTGGGCTCTACCTCGCCTTTACCGACTGGAACCTCCTTGGTAACAAAGGGGAATTCATTGGGTTCGATAACTTCGAACGGATGAGAGACGACTCGCAGCTCAGCAACTCGCTGTGGGTCACCCTCAAGTACGTCGTCATCAATATTGGATCCCAAACCATCATCTCGATCGGCATCGCCGTCATGATGGACCGTCTCACCAAATCGCAGTTCGTGCGAAGCATCATGTTGCTTCCGTGGTTGATGCCGAACGTGGTCGTGGCGTTGCTTTGGGTTTGGATGCTCGACAAGAACTTGGGTGTCGTCAACCGAATGCTCGACTGGATCGGCATTGACCCGATCAACTTCTTCACGTCGACCAGTTGGGTTATCCCAACCGTGGCGGCGGTGAACACCTGGAAGTTTATGGGCTACACGGCGCTCCTCATCTTTGCCGGCCTTCAGACAATCCCGAAGAGTCTGTACGAGGCGGGTGCCATCGACGGCGCCACAGAGTTTCAGATGTTTCGGCGGATAACGCTCCCACTTCTGCGGCCGGTACTTGCGCTGGTGTTGGTCATCACCATCGTTGGCTCGATGCAGGTATTCGACGTCATCAACGTCGCGACCGGCGGGTTCAACGGCCAAGCCGGTGGCCCAGCCAATGCGAGTCGGGTGGTGTACCTGTACATCTACCAAACCGCAGTGACCTTCAATGAACCTGGGTACGCCGCCGCAATCTCGCTCCTCTTGGTTGCGATCCTAATGGTCGTCACCTTCCTGCAATTGAAACTTCTGCGGGCCGGCGAAAGCGACCTGGCATGAGCGTCGACAAGCAGAAAACCCAAGCCGACGCTTCTTCGGCGAAGACCGATGCCTCGTTTGGGGCGCGCGTTGGGCGTGGTGTGGCGTGGGCGATTCTTCTGGCCATCATGGTGGTCAGCGTCTTTCCCTTCCTCTGGGCGTTCCGCACTGCAGCAACGACCAACCCGGAGCTGTTGAGCGGAAGCGTCGACCTTCTCCCAGCTGAGCCAACCGAACTCAACTTCAAGCGAGTTCTTGGTCGGGCAAACGACGCCGAGATTCTCGAGTCAAGTGGCCGCGAGAACGCCGGTCAGTTCGACTTTCTGAAGGCGCTGCGCAACACCATCATTATCGCTACTGCAATCACCGTTGGTCAGACGCTCTTTAGTGGAATGGCCGCCTACGCGTTTGCCCGGCTCGAGTTCAAAGGGCGAGAAAAGCTGTTTCTCGTCTACCTGAGCGGCCTGATGATTCCGCCGATCTTCATCTTCATTCCCAACCTCATCCTCATGAAAGATCTGGCGAAGTGGACCGAGTCGGGTTGGCTCAATGGGTCGGTACTCGGATGGATCCCATGGGAGTGGCTTTCCTTTACCGAGGTGCAGTGGCTTGGAACCTTTAAGGGCATCATCATGCCGTTCTTCTTTATGACGCCCTTTGCGGTGTTTTTCTTGCGGCAGTTCTTTCTCGGCATCAATCGCTCGATCGAAGAGGCGGCGTTCATCGATGGGGCAGGCCACCTTCGAGTGTTTCGCTCGGTTGTGTTGCCGATCGCCGCGCCACAGATGGTGACCCTTGCGATCCTTACCTACGTCACGTCCTGGAACGAATATCTGTGGCCGCTGTTCGTGGCTGGCGGAAACCCGGATGTACAGCCACTCACGACGTCGCTGGGAACATTCCTCACCCAGCAGCCCGGCACGGCCCCTGACTGGGCGGCGATCATGGCCGCCACGTTGTTGTCGGCGCTGCCTGTCTTGGCGCTGTTTGCAGTGTTCGGCCGCCGCTTGGTCGACAGTATCCAATTCTCGGGCATTAAGTAGTCGAGCACTCGACTCCCGAAAACAACAAAGAATCACGGCCCGAACCCGAAAACTCACAAAATGGCACTATTCTGAACAAGTTCTCGCTTCCAATGGTTTTTGACCGTCGGAGCGAAAGTGCGTCACCGGAAGTTCCGCGACGCGAAACCCTGGAGGGGAAATACATGCGAGGGAAGACATTCATGCGTCTCTTTGCTCTGTTGCTAGCGGTGGCCATGGTGGCTGCAGCTTGCGGTAGCAGCGACGACGGCGGCACTGCCACCGAAAACGATGGCGCAGATTCCGAAGAAACCACCTCAGATGATGATGGTGGCGAAGAAGAAGCCATGGACGACGACGATGGCGAAGAAGCCATGGCCGATGCAACCGTTATCGACTACTGGCTTTGGGACGGCAACCAACAGCCGTTCTACGAGCAGTGCGCGGAAGACTTCCATGCAGTGAACCCCGATATTGCTGTCGAAGTTAGCCAGTTTGGTTGGGGCGACTACTGGGACGGCCTGACCGCTGCGTTCGTAACCGAATCGGCTCCTGACGTCTTCACCGATCACCTTGCTCGTTACCCCGAGTTCGTTGACTCCGGTGTACTCGTACCGCTGAACGACTACGTCGATGCCGACGGCCTCGACACCGCTCAGTACTTCCCGGGTCTCGCAGAGCTTTGGACCTCCCCAGATGGTGAGCGCTACGGCCTTCCGAAGGACTTCGACACCATCGCAATGGTGCTTAACGAGACCATGCTTGCTGACGCCGGCATCACCGTCGACGACTTCAACAGCGCCGAGTGGAACCCCACGGATGGTGGAACCTGGGGCGCACTCGTCCAGAAGCTCTCCATCGACACCAACGGTGTTCGTGGTGACGAAGACGGCTTCGATGCTTCCAGCGTTGCAACCTACGGCTTCGGTCTTGAAGGCGCCTTCGGCGCATTCGGCCAGACCACCTTCTCGTCCTTCGCTGCATCAAACGGTTTCACCGCTGTAGATGGTGTTTGGGCCGACAAGGCAAACTACGCCGACCCTGCACTCGCCGAGACCATTCAGTTCTTCGCTGACTGGATCGCCGCTGGCTACATCACCCCGATCGAGGACGTTGAGTCCCTCGGCGGAACCACGATGTTCCAGGGTGGCCAGGCTGCTTCGCAGACCAACGGTTCATGGATGATATCGACGCTCAGTGGCGAAGCCACCGAGTTCCCGGTCGTCTACGCACCAACTCCAGTCGGACCTAGCGGCGCACGCGCCTCGATGTTCAACGGTCTTGCTGACTCGATCACGACGTCCGCCGAAGATCCAGATGCCGCTTGGAAGTGGGTTGCCTACATGGCATCTCCAGCTTGCCAGGAGCTCATCGGCGCCGGCGCCGTTGTGTTCCCAGCAATCCCAAGCGCAGCAGCGATTGCTCAGGACGCTCACGCCGCAAACGGCGTTGACGTAAGTGCCTTCACGACTCACGTCGACAACGGCACGACCTTCCTCTTCCCGATCACCGACAGTGCGTCACGGATCGAAGAGATCATGGGCCCGATCATGCAGCAGATTCTGCGTGGCGAAGTTAAGGCAGCGGATGTCCTTCCTGACGCAGCAGCGCAGGTCGACGAGATCCTCGCCCGCTAGTCCACTCAAGCTGTTCCGCCCGTTGCCATCCGGTGACGGGCAGAGGAGCTGAAGAATAAGAGATACGGAATACCTGTGATGCGGTCACCTCTCGATCCGACGAAATATCGTTGGGTCGGAGGTGGCCGTATTCCATTTTTGCGACGAGCGATGGTGCTGATCGGCGGGTTCTTGCTGCTCGCTTCGGCGTGCGGCAGCGGTGGGCCGGACCTGGCAGAGGCGATCCGACCCACGGGAAGCGGAGGGACCGAGGTCGCCGTAACCTCGAGCTCTGCTCCTTTGGTATCTGATGGTTCGTGCTCGGACGGCTTTGTGGCTCACGATCTTGCGCACATCACTCGGGGGCCGGGCGATACCCCGTCGACCTTCGACGGAACCGGTTCGGGTGTCGCCGCGGAAGACCTCGACGGCGACGGCGATATCGACATTGTGCTCGCCAACCTCTTCGGGGCGACGACCGTTCACTACAACGACGGCAGTGGCTCGTTCACCGCAGAGCCACTCGTCGAAGGCCGGTTCCGCCAAGTCACAGCGGTCGATGTCGAAGGCGATGGTGATGTCGATGTGGTGCTGAGCACTGGGCTCGGCACTCCCTACATGCTTGAGAACACGCCCGAAGGGTTTGTGCGGGGAACGCTTGAGGGCGTCTCGGCCATCGCCTATTCGCTCGGATGGAGCGACCTTGGAGGCGATGGCGATCTCGACCTTGTGACCGGTTCGTACAACGCCGAACTTACCCAGGTGCGAAACACCCCAGTGCTGGGTGTTGATGCCGGCGTCATCATCAACGAACGAGTTGGCGATAGCTACGAGGCCACCCGCGTCGCAGCGATTGCGCAAACGCTCAGCATCCGGATCGTGGACATCGACAACGACGGGCTGCCGGATGTCATCGCCGGCAACGACTTGAATACCCCCGACGGAATTTGGCTCGATAACGACGGCGGCTGGCTTCCCGTCGACCCGTTCGCCACCACGTCCTACAGCACGATGAGTCTCGATGCAGGTGATGTCGACAACGATGGCGACTTCGATTTGTTCTCGACCGACATGAAACCCATGGACGACTCACCAGAGACCCGCAACCGGTATGTCGAGGTGGTCGAAGACATGCAGGCCATGCCGGTTACCGACGACGTGCAGACGCCCGAGAACGTTCTTCTAACCGGTGTCGACGGAGCATTTACCAATGCTGCGCCAGCGCTTGGGGTAGACGCCACGGGTTGGAGCTGGTCGGGTCTGTTTGGCGATCTCAACGACGACGGCCTACTCGACCTCTATGTCGTCAACGGGATGCGCAGCGATCTGTTGTTTGACTTTCTCCCCAACGAAGAACTCGTCGAACCCAACCAGGTGTTCCGCAACGACGGCACCGTCATGACCGGGGTTCCCGAATGGGGCCTTGGCGACGAGGCGGGCGGACGAGGGCAAGCGATGGCCGACCTCGACGGCGACGGCGACCTCGACATCGTGGTGAACAACCTCGGGACGCCGTCGCGATGGTTCGAAAATCAGCTTTGCGGCGGCCCATCGATCATCGTCGATCTCGACTGGTCGGGTTCGGCGAACACCGATGCCCTCGGCGCCGTCGTTCGGGTCGCATCTCACCAACCGGGAAACGACGACCCACTCGTTCAGACCAGGTCGATCGATTCGAACCGCGGTTACCTTTCGAGCAGCCCGGCACTTGCGCACGTAGGCCTAGCCGGAACCAAAGACCCTGCGGCTGTCCTGGTCGAGTGGCCTGACGGCCTGTATTCACTTATCGAAAACGTTGAACCTGACTCTCGCCTGACGGTGGTGCGTGCCACCGCCGTCGGCGACGCCGGGTAGGAGAATTCATGACCGATAGCCAACCGCTGCCAACCGTGGTGCAAAACACCAACCCGAACGAGCTCCTGCTTGCCGAAGGGCACCTCAGCGGTGGCGGGTCTAGCGTGTTGATCGCGCAAGCCGGCGGTATGCCGTGGATCGCCTATTGGGGATCGGCGATCTCCGAAGACGAGGCCGTGGGCGCGCTAAGCGGCGTCTCTCGACCTTTGCCACACGGCACGCTCGATCACGAAGCCCCGATAGGGATTGTTGCCGAGCACGGATCGGGTTTCTCCGGTAGCCCCGGCCTAAGCGGATCGCGTTTCGATGGCTCAGCCTGGGCGCCCCGATTCGTGGCCGATGGGGTCCCGGTCCGACATGACGGATCCGATGCGCAACGCCTTGAGATCTCCCTAGTCGACGACATCGCAAACCTGGCGATGAGGATCGATATCGAGCTCACCGGTGATGGCGTGCTCAAGACTCGAGCGACGCTCACGAACACTGCGGCCGAACCGTACCGTCTCGATAACTTGGCGGTCGCCCTGCCGTTGGGTGCCGGCGCCACCGAACTGCTCGACTTCACCGGTAAATGGTGCGATGAGTTTCATGGTCGCCGCCAAAGCTGGGAAGCCGGCGGAGTGATCCGGGAGAACCGGAAAGGGCGTACGTCCCACGACGCGGTTCCGGTGATCTTTGCTGGCACCGAAGGCTTCAACGAAGGCACGGGCATGGTGTGGGGGATGCACCTTGGCTGGAGCGGCAACAGCAGGGTTCGGGCCGAAGTCCTCTCCGATGGTCGCCGGTATGCCCAGATCGGTGAGCTTCTTCACCCGGGCGAATGCACGCTGAAACAAGGTGAGTCGTTTACGACCGCTTGGCTCTATAGCGCGTTCAGCAGCGAGGGCCTTGGCAACGTCTCGACGGCCTTCCACCGTCATCTGCGTCGCCGGATGAATCACCCAACGGTTGAATCTCCGCGCCCAGTGATGCTCAATACCTGGGAGGCCGTGTACTTCGATCACAACATCGACACCCTCAAGTCGCTGGCCGATGCCGCCGCCGAGGTGGGTGTTGAACGGTTCGTTCTTGACGATGGATGGTTCCACGGCCGGAACCATGATCGTGCGGGTCTGGGCGATTGGTGGGTCGATGCCGCGAAGTACCCAGAGGGGTTGCATCCGATCGTCGATCATGTGACCGGTCTCGGGCTCGAGTTTGGTCTGTGGTTCGAGCCCGAAATGGTGAATCCCGACAGCGAACTGTTTCGCGAGCACCCCGACTGGGTGCTCGCCGATGCTCGGTATGAGCTCCTCCTCGGTCGCAACCAATTGGTGCTCGATCTCGGTCATCCCGAGGCATACCGCTACATCTTCGAGCGGATCGACGCGGTTCTCAGCGCATACGACATCAGCTACGTGAAATGGGACATGAACCGCGATCACTCGCAAGGCTCCCACGACCTTCGGCCGGGTACCCGAGAGCAGACTCTTGCCGTGTATCGCCTCCTCGACGAACTCACAGTCAAACACCCCACGGTCGAGATCGAAAGCTGTTCATCCGGCGGCGCTCGGACCGACTTTGGGATTCTCGAACGAACAAGTCGTTTCTGGACGTCGGATTGCAACGACGCTCTCGAACGTCAGAGCATTCAACGCGGATTCTCGATGCTCTTTCCACCCGAAATCATGGGCGCCCATATTGGACCCCCGCTGTCGCATACCACGCGACGTCACCACGACCTGTCGTTTCGCGCGGCCACAGCGTTTCTTGGACACCTCGGTGTCGAGTGGAACCTCCTCACGTGCACCGATCAAGAAAAGCGAGAGATCGCCGCATTCCTCGAGCTCCACAAGTCGATGCGTCCGCTCCTGCATGGCGGCGACGTCGTGCGGCTCGATACCGATCCGGCCTCGTCGGTGCAAGGTGTGGTCGCCGCCGATCGGTCAGAAGCGGTCATGGTCTACGGACGGATCGCCAATGGCAGGTTCTCGTCGCCCGAGCCGTTCCAGCTCCGTGGGCTCGATCCCGATAGCGCGTACGAGGTGAACCTTCTCCCAATGCCCGGTCGCTCGCCGGAGTTCGGCCGGGTGCGGCCGCATTGGATCGACAGCGATGCGCCGATCTCGGGCAGGTCGTTGATGTCTTCAGGACTCCAACCGCCGGTGGTCGACCCAGAGACGGCGCTGGTGATTCACTTCAGTCGTAGTAGCTGACGGCGCGGTCCCAGGCGGCCTTGCCGACCTGTTCGCCCATGATCCGGCCGTTGTAGTCGTCGACTGGCACATGGATGCCGCCCCACAGTCGTGACTGACCGGCCTGGTCAGCGGCATCGAAGTAGGTAGCCCAGTGCAGCTCGACATCGGCGGTCGGGCCGGTCTCGAAGTCAAGGCTGCCCGCCTCAATCGTCCAAGAGCCGAAGCCCCCGGGGAAGTACGCCGATCCGGTGAAGCTCGTAAGGATCTCTGCGGCGGCCCGGCTGAACACGCTGTGGCCCGAGACGTATCCGGCGAACGCTGGCGTCACAAAGGTGTCGCGCTGGTAGGGAAGCCAGCGTGTCGCAAGCACCCAGCCAACGGTTTGGGAATTCCCTGGAGGGTCCTGAGAGCCCAGCCAGGAGAAGATCGCGATCTCGCCGACGTGATCGGCGAGCGCTTCGTGGCGTTGGCCGGTTGCGCTGGATTCGGTGGTGATCACTTCGGACAGCCCGGGTTCGAGCGGGAGCGCCCCGATGCTCGCTAAGTGGCGGATCATCGAAATTGGTCGGACATAGTCGTATGCGGCTTTTGAACCCCAGCCGGCGATGGCGGCGTCGTGGGTGGCCCCGTTGAGTGCGAGGTAGAGCTTGACGTCCCACTCGAGTTCGTCGACGACCGGCCCGGTGCCGCCGATCTTTCGGTTGGCTTCGGCGATGTCGAGATCGTTGGCCAACGTGTTCCAGTGGCCGGGTGGGGTCTCCGAGTCGGGTCCGTCGGCCCAGAACTCGGCGAGTACCCGGTAGAAGTCTGCTTCGGTTGCCGTTACCGGGTCGTACGGAGCGTCGGTGACCGGGTTGTTTGGATGCCCGTCGCCGTCGTCGGTGCCGAGCGGATTGTTGCCGAGCACGTCAGGGCCGATGTCGATGACGGTGTCGCTTGCGAGAAGCGAGCTTCGGCGGACGACCTCCAAAGCGGCCTCAGCGAATTCGGGTGAATCGGCCAGCGGCGGTGGTCCTGGGTCGATCGGCAGTCCGTCGGCTGCGGCTTCCAGAGCGAAACCCTTGACGCGTCCCCAGTGCGGACCGACGTAGGTTTGCGTTGCCGCCGGAAGCTCGATGTCGTTCTGGGTGATCTGTACCTCGAGCGCGAGTGGTTGCCAGCGGTTGGGGTCGGTCATCGGCACCCAATCATCGGCGACCACAAGGGGCGGATTGGCTGGTGAGTAGCTGAAGTCGAGGTAGGCCGATTGTTCGAGTGCCCCATCGGATCGTCCGAAATCGAGCACTGCGTTGGCTATCTCGTAGCCGACTGCGATTGGCGAGTCGGCTACGACCTCGGCCTCAGACGGCAACGCAGATCCGCAGAGCGTTGCGAGAAGCCCATCAAAGTCCGCAACCGACGCGTCGCCGCCGGCTGCCATGGCGTAGCGGTGCGTGAGGACGGCATGTGCTGCGACACTGATAGCTGTGGTGCGCGCATCGTCCAAGTCGGCCTCATCGGTAACGGCAAGCTTCCGGTCGACGAAGTACCCGGTTGCGTTTGGCTCGTAGATCGCCCAGGCGTCCCACATTGCCGCCGAGGTGTGAAACAGGTTGCGGGCGTGCACAGTCGGCGCTGGGAAGTCGCGCCGAATAGCGGCGAGCAGCGCAGTATTCCATTGCTTCGCTACCGAACCCTCTCCGGTTGATTGGCAAACGACCTGGGCTTGGTCGTTCCTCCCGGAACAGGCCGAAAACGTGATCAGGAGAAGGAGGGCCGTGAGGATATATCCCACTCGTCGACGCATCAGGGCGTGCCTCGATTGGTGGTTGTTGCAAACCACCAGCTGAAGTCATCGAACTCGATAAGCGGCTCGGTTACAGCGGACTTGTAGTCATGAACAGCGATGCGAAACTCGGGGAAGTCGCTTTGCATATAGAGGAGTCGGTCGTTGTCGACCCATTGGAATTGCCAGGGGAGGGCGTCGTCGATCGCTGCCGTGGGTTGGCCAGTGACGGTGTCGAACACGATGATCGAGTTGTTCTCGACAACGCTCGGTTGAAAGCTCACCGCAAGGCGCGAACCATCCGGGGACGCGAGCGTGCCGGTACTGAACTCGGGAAGCTCAGCGTCGACCGTACGGAGCGTCTCGCCGCTCTGAAGATCGACCACGACAAGACCGGCGTCGTTCGTAAAGAGTGCTTGGTGCTGACCAAACCCAGCGAACGAAAGGCCACCGGTTTCTTTCAGCGTAATGAGGTTGCGGTTGGGATACCAGACGGCATAGTCGGCGTTCCCGTCAGCATGAGGCGAGAGAAGCAAGCCGCCGGCGACCGAGCCGAGAGGGGAGCCGAGTCCATGCAGTGAACCTTCGCCAACAACGGTGGTCGTCGCCACGTCGACTTGGGCGACGTTGATTCCGGAGCTACCGATTACCCAGACCGTATCTGCCTGATCCGGCGGAAGCGCCTCGGTTGTCAGGCGCGTCGCCGGCAGAATTGAGAGGCCCTGAGCCACCGGCGTGGCTTCGCCGCTGAGGGCAAGGTCTTGGGCCAGGATGCCGCCGAGGGTTGCGACCGCGACGTGGTCGGCGCCGACCACCAGTGGATGTGGGCCAGCGCCTGGGTTGAGCCGAACTACTCGGTCGCCGCTGCCGGTCCAGAGTGACGCAGCGAGCGAGCGGTATCGAAGCACACCCTTTTCGATCACGAGGATGAGCGGATCATCGACACGCGACCCGTCGCGAATGGGCAACAAGACGATTGGTTCGTCGAAGGAGTTCGCCGCTTGCATGATTCGCAGCGGTGGAAGCTCTCGCTCAGCAAGAGGGTCAGCCAGAGGGTCGGCAAGAGGGCCAGGAACAGGGCCGCCAGCAGCTGGGTCGACGGCCGGGTTGCCAACGTCTGCAGTGGGCGTGTCGACGCGCCTCGGGGACTGGTTCGTCGACCCGATCGTCCAGATTACGAAGCCGAGGGTGGCCACAGCCAGAGAGACGACGAGGGTTTTCGTCGCTCCAGCACCGCTCTCGACACGGGTGGTGTAGACGTCTCCGAGGTGGCTGGATTCATGAGTGGCACGGTGCGAATCGGACTCCGCAGCTGACCGCTTCCGCTGGCGCGACACGACCGGCTTACTCGCGAGTGAATGGGACCGAGTGCTCCCAATCGGCAAGCAGTGTCCGTAGTCCAGTAAGGAGCAACATCGGCTGGTCGAGCATCATGTGATGGCCGGCCTGGGGAATCAGAATCACTGGTGCAACACGGCCGAGCTGTTCGTACATGTACTGGCCAATGTCGTCGGTTACGAGACCAAATTCGGTGCGGAATACGGCGACCCGGCAGGTGATTTTCGCCAACAACTCTCCTGGCTCGGAGCGCTTTGGCAAGAACAAGCGGCGGTCGAATTTCCAGGTCCAGCCGCCGTCGACCGGCTTTAGCGAATGCCAGGCGACGTATTGCTTGATGTAGGGCTCGTAGTTCTTTTGAGCCGGAACGGTGCGCCATTTGGCGGTAGCCAGCTCGCGACTTGGATACACCTTCGGGTCCTTGAAGTCGAGGCCGCGTTTCCCCTGTTCCACCTCGGGGTCGGGTTTGGACACGGGTGAGTCCAGTACTACCGCACCGCCGATTTTGTCGCAGTGATTTGCTGCAGTCGCGATGGTGACGAAACCACCCATGCTGTGTCCGACGATGATGGGCTTGGGCGCCATGCCCGAGTCTTCGATGACGGCGACGACCTCGTCGGTCCAGGTGTTCAACGTGTATTCGGGCCGCCAACCACTGTCACCGTGACCTGACAGGTCCATGGCGACGACCTGGTACTCGTTGGCGAACTCGGGTGCTAAGAACTTCCACCAGTAGGCGTTGGCGCCGCCGCCATGAATGAGCACCAATCCGGGGGCGCCGGTCTTGCCCCATGTGAAGTAGTTGACGGGGGTGCCTTCGACTTCTACCGCGCGCTGCTCGCCCGGGTTTGCCAATGAACGCATAAACCAGGTCGGGCCATCAAACTCGGCGCTTTCGAACGACATGGTTTTAGGCTACTCGCCGAGCTGGTCGCTGAGCTCTTCCCACGCAACCATATGCTCGGCGGCCAGATCCTTTGCCGCGTCGTGTTCAGCAACGAGCTTCTTCATCAGATCAGGATCCTCGTAGGTGGCTGGGTCTGCGAGCTTGGTCTGCAACTCGGCCACCTTCTCCTCGGATTTCTCCCATTTCCGCTCGGCCGCGCTGGTCTTCTTCGCCAATTCACGACGCTGGTTGTTGCTCAGGGCCGGGGCATTGTTCTTTGGCTGCTGGTGTTTCGACGGGGCTGGTTTGTTCTTGGACTGCTTGTTGTTGCCCTGCTTGTTGTTGCCCTGTTTCCCTGCCTGCTTGCCAGGCTGGTCTTTGGGCTGTTCGGTGCGCGAGGTCATCGACCCCTCGGGAGCGAGAACTCGGTCGGGCACGCCCTCATGCCAAGTGGCCCGGCCATTGCGGACCTCGATAACGGCGTCGGCGACCGACCTGATCAAGTGTCGATCGTGGGTGACCAGCAGGAGCGTTCCTGGGTACGCAATAAGCGCGTCCTCGAGAACGTCGCAACTGGCGAGGTCGAGGTGGTTGGTGGGCTCGTCAAGCACGAGCAGGTTCACCGGGTCGGCCATGGTTTTACCAAGCGCCAAGCGGGTTCGTTCACCACCGCTCATGTTGCCGATCAAACGTTCGCCAGCATCACCCGGAAATCCGAAAGACCCGAGAAGGGTTCGAAGGTTTCGGCCGTCCTCGCGAAGACCCATCCGAAATGCCGTCCATGCGGTGAGCGACGGGTCGAGTTCGTCGGCCTGGAGCTGAGCGAACTGCGCAACGTCGACATTGCTACCGAGGGTGACCGTGCCAGTGCTGGCTTCGAGCTGTCCCAAGATGACCTTGACCAGGGTTGTCTTTCCCGCACCGTTGGGTCCGACCAGGGCAACCTTGCGTCCGCGCTCGATCACCAGGTCGACACCGTCGAGGATGGGAGTGTCATCGCCATAGGCGGCCTTGACGTTCTCAAGTTGCACAACGATGCGCGACGATCGCTGCGGCTCGGGAAACTGGAACTTGGCTCGAAGCTCCTTCTGGGTAGGAACCTCGATGGCCTCGAGTTTCTCCAGCGTCTTGATACGGCTCTGAACCTGTCGGGCTTTGGTTGCCTTGTAACGGAATCGTTCGACGAACTGATTGACCTGGGCGACCTTTTTCGCCTGGTTGGCAGCCGCAGCTTCGATAATGGCGAGGCGCTCTTCTCGCTCGACGATGAATTCGGCGAACCCGCCGACGTATTCGGCGATGCCGCCATTGCTGAGCTCGAGGACTCGGTTGGCGATGGCATCGATGAAGTCGCGATCGTGACTGACGAACAGGAGGGCACCCGTCCACTCGGCAAGATGAGCCTCGAGCCACGCCTCACTGTCGATATCGAGGTGGTTGGTGGGCTCATCGAGTACCAAAACATCCGGGTCGGCCAGCAGCAGTTTTGCCAGCGCAACGCGCATACGCCAGCCACCTGACAGGTCGGTAACGGGCCGTGCAGCATCATCGACGGCAAAGCCGAGTCCGGAGAGCACCCGATGAGCCTGAGCTTCGATGGCGTAGCCACCCTGCTGCTCGAACCGCGCCTGCACCTCGCCGTATTGTTCGATGACTTCGGCTTGTTCGTCACCCTCGGTGGTGCTTAGGCGCTCTTCGAGGCCATGAAGTTGATCAGCGAGCTCGGCGATGTGTTCGGCCCCGGTAAGGACCTCTTCGAGAATGGTGCCCTTGGCCTCGGTGGCGATCTCTTGTGGGAGGTAGCCGACTCGTAGGCCCTTGGATCGATGTATCTCGCCGCCATCGGGGTCGCTTTCGCCCACCACCATCTCCAGCAGGGTGGTTTTACCCATGCCGTTTCCGCCCACGAGCGCGACCCGTCGACCGGGCGATAGTTGAAGACTGACGTCGGTAAAGAGCGTCCGGGCGCCGAAGGATTTGGAGAGCGAGGATGCAGTAAGCACAGCTTTCCAGTGTACTGACCGCTCGTGAAGGGGAACTGGTCCGAGCAGCTCCTATCATCTCCAGTGTGTCTTCAAGCAGTATGAATAATCGAAACCTGGGCCAGATGATTGGCCTCCTCCTTCTCGTTATCGCTGCGGCGTTTGGCGGGTACGTGCTTGGCTCGAACGATGCCGAGACCGTGACCGAAGTGCGTTCTGAACAGGTGGAGGACCAGGGCGGGTCTGAGACGACTGGCAGCTCTGATGGTGAACCGGATGATTCCTCGGAATCCGCTGAGGCCTCAGATTCCTCGGAGACTGTTGACTCTTCTGATTCCTATGAGTCGCAAAGCGGACTTCCGCTCATCTTCATCGATGAACTTCCTGACGAGGCGATCAATACCCTCATTCTCATCGATGACGATGGGCCGTTCCCCTACGACAAGGATGGGTCTACCTTCCAGAACCGTGAGGGGCTTCTTCCGGACGAGTCGGGTGGCTACTACCGCGAGTACACGGTTGACACGCCTGGCCTTGACCACCGTGGGGCCAAACGCATCGTGGGCGGCAGCGGGGGAGAGTTGTATTACACCGATACGCACTACGACAGCTTCTCTGAGATCGCAGACTGGTAGCCCGGTGACTGTCGAAAGCCGCTCCCCAGAACCGGCACCGGTCGATGATTTCGACGATGTGCTCGAACGCCGTATTGCCAACGGCATCATCGACTACCGCGGTACGGAAAACCTTGACGATCTTGCATCTCGCGCCGGAGCGGCTGGATGGCAGCTGATTCATCTCGACGGATCAGATGTCACCACCAAAGCCCACTACCTTCAGATGTGGTGCGACGCTGCGAACTTCCCCGACACCTTCGGGCATAACTGGGATGCGTTGGCCGACGCACTTACCGATCTGTCGTGGCTTCATGCCTCGGGATATGTGGTCGTCGCCGAGAACCTCTCCGAAACCGCAGACTGGGCCGCCTTAGGCCGTGAGCTGATGGTCGAGGCATGTGACGCATGGGCCGACAACGGCACGCCCTTTCTGGTGCTGCGACGCTAACTCCGAAAGCTGATCAGCGACGGGAGCGTGACCGCTGATTTGCCTCGTCGAGTACTCCCTGTAGCGCATCGCGAATGGTCTCGGTGAAGTCCGCAAGGGCGCTTCGAGGGACCCGCTTGCCATCGGCTCCCGGGGGATCGATGGGTTCGCCGACAACGATGACAACCGGGGTCCGTTTCGGAAACTTCGTGCCCGTGGGCATGGCCTCTCCGGTTCCAGCGATTCCTACCGGAATGACCTTGGCTTTCCCCTTGGCCGCAAGGAACGCCGTGCCATCAAAGATCTCACCGACGGTGTCGCCTGACTGGCGGGTGCCTTCGGGGAATACCAACAACGCATCGCCTCGTTCGAGAAACCCGCGCATGACCCGCATCGACTCGCGATCGGCGGTGCCTCGCTCGACCGGATAGGCGCCAAGCGCAGCGATAAACCACGACGCAGCTTTGTTTGCGAAGAGTGACTCTTTCGCGAGTACCCGGAATCGACGATCGCAGGCTGCTGCCACGAGTGGGCTGTCGAGGTTGCTGCGGTGAACCGGTGCGATGATCGCTGCACCGGGCGTGTTGAGGTGATGGCCGCCGATGACCTCGACCTTGAAATATCGGAACCCAACCGCTCGGATAACCGACCTCACGAATCCGTGCACCTTAAACGACTTCGCAGAGTCGCCAACTTCGGCCACATACGCTCGCAGATCATCGCTCATGATGCGTTAGTCCAGCACGAAGCGAGGTGGTGTCCCAACCCGTGCTCGGGTCCTCTGTGCGGAGCTCGATGCTGTGCGAAGCTAGATACATGGCTGAGACGAATTCTGAAACAAATGCTGGTTCTGCCGGTGCTGGTGGTTCTGTTGGAGCGAACCGAGCTCTCGCCGCCCAATACTGGTCGGCGCACTTTGCCCGAGACTGGGATGCAATGGGTTCGTTCCTTGCTGATGACGTGCATTACGACGACATCGGAGCGCCCGGCGATGGGTGTATCGGACCGAACAACGTGGTGCAGATGCTTCGCCTCGGACTCGAACCGCTCGAGGCATATATCCATCATCCACAACGGATGATGGCCGAAGGTGACGCGGTAATGACCGAGCACATCGAAGAGTGGCGGTTTCACACCGGCGAGATCTTGCGTCACCCCTACGTGTCGATTTTTGAGATCCGTGACGGCAAGATCGCGAAATGGCACGACTACTCAAACATCGCCAACATTACCGACAACGTGCCCGAGTGGTGGCTCGAACATGTCAGCCAAGGCTGGCAGGAGTAGCTGATTTGGGTCCGGCTGGCTCGAGCTAGTCGGTTATTTCGAGAACGCCGTCGGCGATGAGTTTCTCGACCGTTTCAGGCGCCATGCCCAACTCGTCGATGCATATCTGGCGAGTGTGTTCGCCGATGAGCGGCGCTCGTTCTTCGACTGGTTCTGGCATGCCGCTGCCCCGGAAGCATGGGCCAGCAAGCGTGAGGTTGGGTGGTGTGTGGTCGGGCTGCACGATCTTGGCAAGAAAGCCGCGCTCGGTGAAGTGCGGATCGTTGAGCTGGTCGATGGAGGTGAGCATGGCGGTTGCGGGTACGCGCACTGCCTGGCACGTTGCCATGAGCTCGTGCCGGTCCTGTGTTGCAGCCCATTCGGCGACGGCAGCGTTGCACCTTTCGCGCTGCGCGACTCGGCCCGCAGCGGTCGCTAGCTCGGCATCGGCGGCGAGATCGTCGCGCGACATGAGCTCGCAGAGTGCCAACCATTGCTTATCGGTAGCCACCGTGAGCGCCGCCCAGTTTTCGCCGTCGCCGTCGCATCGGAAAACCCCCCACGGCGCGCCACGATCGGAGTCGTTCCCTTGGCGTGTCGCCGAGCCGGGCGTCAGCGACTCTTGGGCAACGATGTCGCCCAAGGTGTTGATGAGGGCTTCAACCTGTGCAACTTCGCAATGTCTTCCGCCGCCGTCGAGCATTGAGGCCAACGCCGCGAGTGAACAAACCCGGCCTGCGAGGTGATCGGGGTGAATGGCGTTCGTGCCCGGAGGTTCTTCGCCGTCGTCGAACGCCCACAGCCAGCTGAGCCCGCCCGCAGTTTGGATGGTTGGGCCATATCCTGACCAGTGAGAATAGGGACCGGAGCCGCCCATGAGTTGGCTGCTCACCATCACGAGTTCGGGGTTGGCGGCATGGAAGTCGTCGAAACCAAGGCCGAGTTGGTCCATGGTTCCGGTGGAGTTGTTCTCGATAACCACGTGGGCGGTCTTCGCGAGATCGAGCAGTACTTGTCGACCCTCGTCGGTCTTGATGTTTACTCCCAGCCCCCGCTTCGACCGGCTGGATGACGCAAACGAGGGGGTCATTTCGCCGCCGAGGACGATGCGGATGAAGTCGGGGTACGTGCGACTTTCGATCTTGATGACATCGGCGCCGTACTCGGCGAACATGCGGCCGCATTCGACGCCGACACCGCCGTGGCCAAAGTCGAGAACTCGCACGCCGGCCAGCGGTTGGAGATCGTCGGGATTCTGGAGTCCGCGTCGAACCCGAGGCCAGTCGATATCGGCACTATCACCGAGTGTCGGGGCAGGACCCTTTGGTCCGACTCGGTCGCCGTCGATGCTCAGAAAGCCACTTGGTACCGAAGCGGTCTGGGCGTCGCCAACCGCCACGTCGGTGTAGGTGCCGCGGGCCACATAGTGCTCGTTGCTGAGGAGATCGGCCGGTGTGAGCATTGGCGTGGCAACAACCCCGCGACGCTGAGCCTCGGCTGCGGCCTCGACCATCGTGAGCGGCGCGAAGTGCTCGGCGATCACGGGATTAAGCACATCGAGATTCATGAACCGGAAGAAGATCTGACCCCACTCGTCGGCCTCGAATCCCTCGGGCCGGCCCATCCACTCGTACAAAGCGAACCATTGTTTGGGCGCCATCGTGACGCATCGAACCGCCCCGTCGCTTGTGGCAAAGGTCGGGTACATCGGGCTGGTGCCAGCGCGCGTATTGCTCTTGGTTGGGTCGCCGTCAGAGTTGATGACGGAGCTGGTGTTCGAGATGCCCCAGGTGTGCAGCTGAGCGAGAGCTTCCACCACAGAGATGTCGAGCTGTTGGCCAAGACCGGTCCGTCGCTTTTGCCAAAGCGCAACGCAGATGGCATACGCCGCCGCAACACTCGCGGTGTCGGTGCCGGGGGAGCCGGGCATAAAGAGCGGGGGTTTGCTCGGAATGCCCGACATCGAGAGGTTGCCAGAAAGAGC
>CALGZB010000156.1 GCA_937934655.1 uncultured Acidimicrobiales bacterium
TCACCAGCCACAATCCCAGCAAAAATCTGTTCACGGTCCTCCCAACTCAACTCGCCCCGACGACGCACACGCTCACGAATACTCATAAGCCCATACCTAGCCACCAAACGCTTCACCGTTCGAACCGAAACCCCCGACAAATCAGCCGCTACCCGATACGAACCACCCGCATCCAACGCCGCCATCACAACCCGAACAACCGAATCCGACGTCACAACACCAACAACCATCAACATCCCCAATCAGAAAATGTCGCGACCACCACCTGACAACAACCTGGCACCGAACAGGGGGTTTGGTGCCAGGTGGTCGCGTCCGCGAGCGCGTGGTGTTTTCTGCGAGTTTCTACCAGCGCGCTTCGCTTTGGCCCGGTCGTTCGGGGCCCTTTGTCCATTCTCCAGACAGGCCGCCGATCGATCCGGGTTGGCTCATGTGGTTGAGGAGCCCGAATGGCGACGGGCGTTCCTGTTGGAATTCGGCCACATCGGCTGCCGAGGGAAGCGGCACCTCGAGGCCATGATCTACCCGGCCCAGCGCCTCAAGCCATCGACCGGTTCGGGCCAGCACAACCTCGACGTCGTAACCCGAGCCTGTAGAGAGGCGATCGGTGAGCGAGCGAACAATGCCCGTGGCCAAGAGATACCCACTGGCGTAGTCGAGCAACTGACAGGGCAGCGGGGTTGGAGCATCGCCCCCGCTCGCACGCATGCCCTCATGGGCAATCCCGGAGGCAGTCTGGGTGATCGAGTCGAACCCCCGTCGGCCACCCCAAGGTCCAGTTGCGCCGAACGCCGAGAGTTCGGCAATCACCAGGTCAGGCCGTGCACTTCGCAGTGATGTTTGATCGACACCGAGCGCCGCAAGTGACCCTGGCCGGAAACCGGTGAGTACAACGTCGGCCGACGCAGCGAGACCCATCAGCGTTTCGCGGCCCGGCTCCGTCCGTAGGTCGATGTGGGCGAACCGCTTCCCGACCGACGTCAGGGCAACGCTGAGCTCGTGGCTAGGGAGGTCTTCGGCACCGATCCGGATGACATCGGCCCCAAAGGCCGCCATGGTGCGGGCCGCTACCGGACCAGCAAGGATTCGAGTGAGGTCGAGCACCCGGACGCCAGCGAGTGGGCGGTCGTTATGCTCCGAGCCGTCGGCCGAAACCATGGTGTCAATTACGTGCTGACTCACCGCCCGCTCGGCATGGTCACGAGCCGCTCGCTCGGTGCGAAGAAGCGGCGGCGTCGAACCGAGATGCACCGCATGTGGATGCTGGCGCCACTCGTCCAGCGATCGAAACGCCGAACAGATGCCGTTATTGGCCACGATGAGATCCTCGACCTCAAACCGGTCGCGACCGAATAGTTCGGCTTCGACCATTTCGCGGTCGGCGTCGCTCGGCAACCCCAGCGCATCGAGTGCCCGGGCGGCGTGGTGAGGAAAGTTGGCGTGAATCTGGACGAACCCATCGGACGTTGCGTAGTAGCCAGAGAGGTCGGCCCAGACCTGTGGGGTTTCGCCATCGATCTGCACGTGCTTCTCGTCGCGAAACGACCACGTGGAATGGCGGCTATCGACAACCACCGGAGCGATCTCGCGATTTCGCCGGGCCGAATCGAACTCGGCAATCGCCAGCGTTGCTGCCGCGACCACACCGGTCGCTACGGCAGTCACCTCAAATGCCGAGGGCAGCACGTGGGCAGGGCCGTCGATGACGACCGACTCGAGCGATGCGACGTTCCCACCGGCTAGGGCCCAGACTTCAGCGGCGATATCGGATGCAGGCATAGGTGTCCTTGTCTCTGTTTTTAGCTTCTTGTTCTTCGCTCTATGACTTGTTAGCTGACTCGACATGACTTGTTAGCTGACTCGACGATGAAGAATGCCGGCCTTGCTTCGCCCGGTTTCCTCAAACACACCGAGGGGTCGAAAGCAGTACGCCATCCGCTGGGCGACATCGCGCTTCACCCCGGCCATACGGGCCAAGTCTGCGGTGGTGAAGTCGTCGGGCAAGTCGTCGGGAAGTAGGCGACATAGATCAGCAACGGTCTCAAACCGCTCCACACCGCGGACCTCGCGAAGAACCCTGTCGGTGGTTCGAAAGCCACCGCGACCGCGGCGGGCCTTGGGGTCATGAATCTGGTGTTTGGTAACCGACACGAGCACGACATCGAGAGTGAGCGCTGGGTGATCCAGGAGCGTCGGCATGCTCACCAGCTCATCGAACAAGCTGTACACGGTCCCTTTCTTGGGCGACCGGCGTTCCTTGGCACCGGGCTTCGCCAGCCACGTCTCGACCGCCACGGGATACACCAGGACCACACGGTACTGATCGAGCAACGTATCGAGTTTGCGACCCATGGCGCCGAACGAGCTGGTCTGAATCTCAATAAGAAGGTCATCGCGGCGAATATCGATAACAAAGCCATCGAGCGGGACCTCGAACTCATCGCCCGGCTCGGCATACCGAAGCTTGAGTGCCGCGTGTAGTGACCCCTCGTTGAGGGTTCCAATGTGCGGCGGCTTGTCACTCACAACAGTTACGGTAACGGCCCCGCCACTACGATCGGCGTATGAAACTGACGACGATCCGCCGAAACGGCGCAACGATGGCCGGACGGATCGAGGGTGACGAGATCGTGCTTCTCGATCACGGCGATGTTGGCGACCTCCTTCGCGTTGGTGCCGACCCAGCACGAGGTGGCCGAACCATCCCGCTCGCCGGAGCCAACTTTGCTCCACTGGTTACGAATCCAGACAAAATCGTTTGTGTTGGTGTGAACTACGCCGACCACATCGCCGAGATGGGTCGCCAGCCACCGACGGCGCCGACCTACTTCGCCAAGTATCGACGCGCCCTCATCGGTGCCGACGACCCCATCGCGATTCCGCCGGTCGATATCTCGACCAACGTCGACTGGGAAGTAGAACTGTGCATCGTCATCGGCCAGCCGATCCGTCACGCAACACCCGCTGAGGCGCTTGCCGCGGTGGCCGGTTACACGATCTTCAACGACGTCTCGGTGCGCGATTGGCAGCGCCGCACGAGCCAATTTCTGGCAGGCAAGACCTTCGAGGGCACGACGCCAGTTGGGCCATGGATGACCACCAGCGATGAACTCGGCGACGGAAGCGGCCTCGCCATTTCGAGCCAAGTTGATGGCGTCACCAAGCAGGACAGCAACACCAGCGAGCTCGCCTTCAACGTCATCGACATCATCTGCGATCTCAGCAAGGTGATGACCCTCGACCCGGGTGATCTCATTGCAACCGGCACGCCAGGGGGCGTCGGGGCGGCTCGGACACCGCCGGAATGGCTGGCCAACGGGCGGGTTGTGTCGTGCACCATCGAAGGAATCGGAACGATGGAGAACGTCTGCCGGCTGTAACCGACAGCAGTCGCTACGCGAGGCGTTCGGGGAGCTGGTCGATGCGCTCGCAACCCGACTGGTGCATAACGTTCACAAGGTCCTCGCGCAAAATCTCATAGGCGTGGCCCGGCCCGTCTGCACCCAGCGCTCCGAGACCGTACATGAACGCTCGGCCGCAGAACACAAACGACGCACCCAGCGCCAACGCCCGAGCAACATCGAGGCCCGATCGCACACCGCTATCGAACAGCACCGGAATCTGGTGACCCACCCGTTCGACCACACTGGGAAGTGCTTCGACCGACGCCACCGCGCCATCGAGTTGACGCCCGCCGTGATTGGACACCACCACCGCATCGGCGCCCGTATCGACCGCTCGCTCGGCGTCATCGGGATTCAAGAGACCCTTCACGACTAGGGGGCCGTCCCAACGCTCGCGCACCTTGGCGAGGTAGTCCCACGACAATGTGCCGCCGAGGTTCGCTCCGACGAACCCTGCGGTCTTCGCCAACGTCGCTTCGTCGAGGTACGACTCGAGTGTCTTGAATCGCGGGAGCCCAGTCCGAAGGGTCTCGACAGACCACTGCGGCCGGACAGCAGCTCGAGCTATGAGCATCGGCCCGATCTTTGGTGGCACCCGGACCTTGGCTTTGCGTTGGCGCTCGCGACGGCTCGCCGTTGGCACATCGGCAGTAACGACCAAGGTGGTGAAACCCGACGCCTTCGCTCGGTCCATCAGGTCGTCGCGCAACTCCGGGTCGCGAGGCGGGTAGAGCTGAAACCAGCCCATCCCGTTGGCGGCCGGCCCCGTCACTTCGGGACGGTCGGTGGCAACGGTGCTCATCACATAGGGAATTTGTTTCGCCGCGGCAGTGGTAGCGAATGCGACGTCACCACCGGGCCAGATCAGGCCAGCGAGACCAACCGGGGCGATGCCAATAGGGGCGGCGTAGGTCTGACCAAACAATTCAACCTCGGTGCTCGGGTGCAGTTCGCCCCGCAAGAGCCGTGGCACAAACGTGATCTGGCTGAGGGCCTCGATGTTTCGATCGCGTGCCTGCTCGGCACCTGTACCGCTATCGAGGTACTCCCAGGCGAAATGCGGGATCCGCCAGCGAGCACGACGCTGAAGGTCGGCGATAGCCGGATACCGGTCCATGAGAGGTGAGCGCACGAATCCAGTCTCTCACGGCCTTACCCGGGCGCCCCAGCTTCGCTGGTTGCGGCGGGCGGCGTAGGTAGGCCGGTTGCCGCGCCTATGCGTGCAAGTACTTCTCGTAGCCGTTCGAATCGAGTGCCGAGACCAACTCGTCATAGTTGGCAACATCATCATGCAGCGCCTTGCTGTTGATGCGCCGGAGGTTGGTGTAGACCTCGACCGACGGCACGCCAAGCGCCTCGAAGATTCGGTTGAGGGAGCGCTGCTGCTTCTCAGAGTCGGCCAGGTCGGCTTCATACGAGATCGGGATATGAGGAAGATCTTGGAGGACGGCGGCCTCTTGACGGCGGAACCGTTCTCGCTGTTGCATCTCGCCGATGAGAAGTTCGACGGGCACGTGTTCCTTCTCGCGCTGACCACGAAGGTCGATCTCGTCCTTTGCCTGGTAGAGCTGGCGTTGCTCGGCCAGCACTGCCGAAAGAGAGTGGCGAAGCAGGTTTTCGCGCTCGATATGGATGATGGTCCAGCCGTTGCGGTGGAGTCGACGCATGAAGAGTGCCGGGTCGGTCTCCTGCACATCGCTCAGCTGGTAGATCTTGGCTTTGAACCCGTAGACGGGGGCTTTGCAAAGGCGGCTTTTGCCTTCGACATACCGGGCGGGCGAGTGCATCTTGTAAAAGAACAGCTCTTCATCGCAGTACACGCTTGGGCTCGAGTTGAGCAGGTCGACCAACAGCGTGCTGCCGGTTCGACCCTGGCCAAAGATGATGAACTTGCGCTTCTCTTCTCGAGAACTCAAGGCAGCCCGGGCGTACACAGGATACTGCAGCGACTTCATGGCGATGTTCTTTACACGGTCGCTTCGGAGTATGTCGCTGCCTGGAAGGCCGGCGACTCGGTCCTTGAACTGTCGGGGGAAGGGGTATGCCATCTAGAAATCCTGTCGATGGCCCGCGACGGAAAGTGGAACTTCTGGTCTCATGCTAGCGAGACTCTAAGGCGGCTGTCTGGTCACCGGGTGGACCTGTTCACGCTCCGTGGGACTCCCGCATATTCGTCTCACCGTGCGAGGCAAAATTTGCGGTCGGTGTCAGAAAGAATGAACGAAAAAGCATGACCCAGCGGTACTGTCAGCGTCATGAAACCGCTTATCGGGCTCCCTGGTCGACGCACTCAGGGTTCTTCGCTCATCGATGATCTCAAGGTGCTCGAGGACCACCCCATCGACATCTACTGGGCGCTGTATTCGCAGGCAGTAAGCGATGCCGGAGGCCTTCCCGTGAACCTTCCCCACGATGTCGATCCGGCCGAGTTCGTCGAGCGGCTCGATGGAATCCTGCTCACGGGCGGGGCGGACATGAACCCCAACACGTACGGCCACGAAATCGACGGATCAGTAAAAGTCGACGATTTTCGCGACGAATTCGAGTTCCAACTGCTCGATAGCGCTCTCGCGCGGCAAGTTCCGGTGCTTGGCATCTGCCGCGGACTTCAGGTCATCAATGTTCACGCCGGCGGCACCCTTCATCAGCATGTGCCGACGCACGCCGTGCATACCGGCGACGGCAGCGAACCCGCCCACCACGTCGCCTTCGTGCCCGATACCCGGCTGGCTGGCATCTATGGCACTAGCCGAAACGTCAACTCACTTCATCATCAAAGCATCGATGTCCTTGGCCGCAACCTCGTGGTCGCCGCCCGATCCGACGATGGCGGAATCGAAGCGATCGAACGCCTTGATGCTCCGATCATCTCGGTGCAGTGGCACCCGGAAATGATGGCAACTCGATCGACCGATCCGATCTTTCGGTGGCTTGTCGAAACGTCGGGCCGGTAGCGCCTAGTCTGAGTCAGTCAGGTGACGAAGTAGTGCGTCAAGCGCCAGCCGGTAGCTGTCGCGTCCAAAGCCGCACACCACCCCGACACAAACGGCGCTGAGGTAGGAGTGATGCCGAAACTCTTCGCGAGCGTGCACGTTCGACAGGTGGGTTTCGATGACCGGCAGTTCGACCGCCGAGATGGCATCGCGCAACGCAACGCTGGTGTGGGTGTAGGCCCCGGGGTTAAACACTACGCCCGACGCCCAACCGCGGGCATCGTGGAGCGCATCGACAAGGGCTCCCTCGCTGTTTGATTGCACGTCGCGCAGCTCGGCGCCTCGCGCCTGGGCTTGGGTGCGAAGGTCGGCGACGATGTCGTCGAGCGTGTCGGTGCCGTAGGTCTCGGGTTCGCGCGTTCCAAGCAGGTTGAGGTTCGGACCGTTGAGCACGAGGATCGTGTGAGCCATGCAATCAGGATATGGGGATCGCGTCGCCGACCGTCCCTCCATTCCTGGCTGCGCTCCGAAAGCCCCTCCTCTAGGCCTTCTATCGACCTTCTATAGACCTAGTGTTGGCCGCTATGGACAACGTGGTGCTCACCGGCTTTATGGGAACCGGCAAGTCGACGGTTGGGCGGATTCTGGCCGACCTACTCGGGTACGAATTTGTCGATACCGACACCGTGATCGAAGAACGGCACGGTCCGATTCCCGACATCTTTGCCGCACACGGCGAGGCGGTGTTTCGCGAGTACGAGCAAGCGGTAGCCCAAGAGTTAGCCGAGCGGAAGGGTTTGGTGATCGGCACCGGTGGCGGGTTGATGTTGCAGCCCAGCTCGGCGGCCGCCCTTGACGCAACCGGGTCGGTGTTCTGTCTGGTGGCGTCCGTCGACACCATTCTTGAGCGGGTCATGGGCCAGCAAGAACAGCAGCAACCCGACGCCAATGCACCACCCCAACGGCCGCTGTTGGCCGGCACGAATCCTCGTCAACGAATCGCCGATCTGCTGAGCGACCGTCAAGCGCAGTACGACCGTTTTCCGCACGTCGACACTGAAGGTCGCACGCCCGAAGACGTCGCGGCCGAGATCGCGCTGCTCATCACCTAGGTACCCGGGAAGTTCGCTTCGGCGAACCAGCACAAGCGTTTTCGCATTTCGTCAAGACCGCTTTGAAAGATCCAATGGCGGAAGATTCGTTTTTCCACCAACAGGTGACCCCTCGAATCTTTACTCAGCGTTCGGAGCGGAGCAGTGCGCGAAGCGTCTCGGCGTTCGCGTAACCGACCCGCAGCGCGATGTCGGCAGTGGTGAGGTCGGTCGTGGCCGACAGGTGACGGGCTCGCTCGAGTCGGAGACGGCGGACGAAGCCGAGCGGCGTCATGTTGATCGCCGTTCGAATGCGCCGTTCGAGGGTGCGTCTGCCGATGCCGATGTCGCGTGCCACCTCGGCGACATCGAACGGTTCGTCGAGTCGCGCACGCACACGTCGTTCGAAATCGACCACGACCGGGTCGTCGTGGTTGAGGTGTTCGTACGCAACAAACGCCGACTGCGAGGGCCGCTCGTCGATAAGTAGCAACTTCGCTACGTGCTGAGCGAGGTCGGGGCTGACCTGGCGAATGAGCGACAGCGCCAGATCGATGTGCGCGAATGCCGCGCCGGCCGTGACGAGATTGCCGTCGGCCACGACCATCGTGTCCAAGTCGAGGTCCACCGTTGGATAACGCCGCCTGAACTCGGGGCCGAGGAACCAGCTCGTCGTGGCGCGTCGATGATCGACGAAGCCTGCCTCGGCAACGGCAAACACCCCGGTGCACGCTGCCGCAACCTGTGTGGTCGTCAGGTCGACCGATGCGATCGCCCGAATCACCGAGCGACCGGGTGCGCCGGCGAGAGCCTCAGCGGTGTCGGGTCCGGTCAGCGTGCCGAGCGCGGGCACGATGAGCACGTCGAGATCCGCGAGATCGTTGAGTGGGCGATCAGCATGCAACGTCATCGAGGTGGTGGTGCTCACTCGCTTGCGCTGTGCGGCGATCGACAGCTCGATCGGCTGAATCGACGAATCGACTTCACCACGAACCGAGTCGGCCACACGGACGATGTCGATCACCGACGCAACGGCAGAGCCGAAGCAACCGTCTTGAACGACCATTCCGAGATGCATGTCGCAAATGGTAGCAAATCGGTCGTTTACGCCACTGTCATCAGCCGACGAGCGTGCGTACGTTCATACTCATCGCCGGAGAGAGCAGCTCTCGGGCTCATCACACAGGAGCACTCCACATGTCCATCACGCCCACCCCCAGCCTTCCGTTCGCATTCGTCGCCAAGATGGTCGCCAAAAGCGGCCAGGAATCCGAGCTTGCCGGTTTCCTCGCCGGTGCCCTCGAACTCGCACAAGCAGAAACGGGAACCGTTCTCTGGCTTGCTCTGCGCACCGACGCTTCGACGTTCTGGATCTTCGACGCCTTTGCCACCGACGCCGACCGCAATGCTCATGCGACAGGTCAGATCGTGGCGGCGCTGTCGGCGAACGCAGAACGGCTTCTCGCCGTTGCTCCCGAGATCCTTCCCGCCGAGGTGCTCGCCGCCAAGGTCTGAAGTATCACCGTCAGGTCGCGTGGTTGGTCCAATCGACAACGAACGAGATAGAGGGTCGGGCCGGCAAACCGTGCGGGCCCGACCATCACTTAGGTACCAAACCCATCGGGCCGGGTAGGTTGCGGGCATGACTTCGGAATTCGACGGCACGATTGGCACCACTATCGCCGAATCCACGCCTCACTGGCCCTCGTCTGTTTCGCCGCCAACCGGAGCGCCCAACATCTTGATCATGATGCTCGACGATGTGGGCTTTGCCGACTTTGGTTGTTACGGCTCCGAGATCGACACTCCCAACATCGATGCGTTGGCGGCACGGGGCGTGAAATTCAGCGGCTTTCACACCACCGCGATGTGCTCGACCACTCGCGCCTCGTTGCACACCGGCCGGAATCACCATTCGGTTGGAATGGGTTGCCTGGCCAACTTCGACTCGGGATATCCCGGCTACCGCGGAAAGATCGCGGCCGACGCTCCCACCCTGGCCGAGATGCTGACACCGCACGGCTACCGCAACTACTACGTAGGCAAGTGGCACTGCACGCCACTTACCCAGACCGGACCAACCGGCCCGTTCGATGGTTGGCCGCTCGGCCGTGGCTTCGATCGCTTCTACGGATTCCTCGATGCCGAGACCGACCAGTACTCACCCGAGCTCGTCTCCGACAACAGCCACATCGAGGCGCCCGGCAACTACGAAACCGGCTACCACGTCACCGAAGACCTTTTCGACAACGCCATCACGTACCTCAAAGGCCATGTCGCTTCATTGCCCGACACGCCGTGGATGATTATGGCGATGCCCGGCGCCTGCCACGCTCCACACCAAGCGCCGACGGATCTCATCGACAAATACGATGCAATCTTCGCCAAGGGCTGGGATGCGACCCGGGCCGACCGGCTCCAGAACCAGATCGACCTGGGCATCGTGCCAGCAGGAACCGAGCTGCCCGAGCGCAACGCGATGGTGCGGCCTTGGGACGACCACTCCGCCGATGAGCAGCGCCTGTTCTCTCGTCTAAAGGCGGCGTACGCAGCGATGCTCGAGCACGCCGATCACCACTTCGGGCGCCTTCTCGATTTCCTTGGGAAGAGCGGCCAGCTCGACAACACCATCATCCTTGCGCTTTCCGACAACGGCGCAAGCCAAGAGGGCGGCCCCGAAGGTTTCGTTAACGCCATGGCGCCGTTCAACATGGTGCCAGAGCTGATGGCCGACAAGATCGCTCGAATCGACGACATCGGCGGCCCCGATACCCACAGCAACTTTCCGTGGGGTTGGGCAATGGCCGCCAACACTCCCCTTAAGCGCTACAAGCAGAACACCCACGGCGGCGGGGTTCGCGATCCGCTGGTCATCGCGGGCCCGGGAGTCGCCGGCAACGCTGTTCGGCACAATTTCTGCCACGTCTCCGATATCGCTCCGACCATTCTTGATGCCGTTGGTCTTCCGCATCCGGGCGGCCTGGAGGGTACGAGTTTTGCGGGCGTTCTGGACGCCGACGGCGAGACGCCGAAGTCGGTGCAGTACTTCGAGATGTTCGGTCACCGAGGGATCTGGCACGACGGTTGGAAAGCCGTTGCCTACCATCAGCCCGGCACGGCGTTCGACGACGACCCGTGGGAGCTGTACGACCTCACCACCGACTTCAACGAAGTCCACGATCTTGCAAGCGAGCACCCCGAGCGGCTCGCCGAGATGGTCGGGCTTTGGTGGATCGAAGCGAAGAAGAACAAGGTCTTGCCGCTCGACGACCGCTTTGCCGAACGCTTCGCCGAGAACGCCGAGAAACATCGCGCCGGCCGAACCCACTACACCTTCTGGAACGGCATGGGTCATGTCCCCTCCGAGGTTGCTCCTGATCTTCGAAGTCGGAGCTACACCATCGAAGCCGAGGTCGAGATTCCCGACGGCGGCGCCGAGGGAGTACTTGTCGCACATGGCGACGCCACCTGCGGCTACTCGCTGTTCGTTCGCGATGGTCGCCTCGTGCACGACCTCAACATCGGCGGGTCGCACCAGCTGGTGGAATCCACTGTCGATGTTCCCACTGGCCCGTGCACCCTTGGCTTCCGGATGCAGCGAGAGAAGGACGGCGGAGCGCTTCCGAAGGGCCAAGGCACACTGCTCATCAATGGTGAGCCGGCTGGGTCGATGAACACCGACCAAGTCTTCTGGCTGATGGTCTCGTGGTCGGGGCTCGATGTTGGCTTCGATCGCGGTACAACCGTGGCCGACTACGACCGCACCGGCCGGTTCATGGGCCCCAACCGGTTCACCGGCACCCTGGTCAAAGTCACCGTCAACCTCGACGATGACCAAGAACTCAACCACGAAGCCGCAGCCGAATCAGAAATCGCCCGCGACTAACCGCGTTCTGGTCGAATAACTGGTCGCTCCAGCAACCACCTTTTCGACCAGAACGAAGGTGGCAACGTTCTGGTCGAAATTTTGGCTGCTCCAGCCACCATCTTTTCGACCAGTTCGAGATTGGGTTGGGTTGGGGTCGATACGATTTGTTGGTGGCTACTCTTTTGTTTCTTCATGCTCACCCTGACGATGAGTCGATCCTTACCGGTGCGGCGATGGTGAAGGCGCACCGAATGGGTCACCGGGTTGTCGCCGCGTTCGCGACCCGGGGTGATGCGGGCGAAACGGCTCAGGACCTTGGCGGTCAGACCCTTGGTGAGCGGCGCGAGGATGAGGTTCGCCAAGCTTGCGACGTCTTAGGCGTCGACCGGATCCTGTTCCTCGAATACGACGACTCGGGCATGGCCGACACCGAAACCACCAAGAACCCGGCAGCGTTCTCCAATGCCAACCTCGACGAAGTAACCGCTCGACTCGCAATGGCGCTGGTAAACGAACAGGTCGACATCGTTGTCGGCTACGACCGCAACGGCACCTACGGACACCCCGACCACATCCAGATCCATCACGCAGCGCACCATGTTGCGCCTGCGCTTAAGGCTTCGTGGGTTCTCGACGCCACCTACGACCGCGAGTACCTCCTCACCTTGGGCGACAACGAGTACGGCGAGATCGACGAGAACTTCGCCTCAGCAAGCGACGAACTCACGCACTTCGTCGAAGGCCCGGAATTGTTCGCCGCAAAGCTCGAGGCGCTCAAGTTCCACACCAGCCAAACCCCCGACGACTGGAACCCCGATGATCCCGAACAGGTCGTCGGGTTCGCCAAACAATTCGGCACGGAGTGGTATATAGCGACCGCAGTTACGGGGGCGGAAGCCCCACCCCCGCTCGAGCCGCTCTTCACCCCAAAGGACGAGTGGTCAGGCGCACCACCAGCCTTCACCAAGTAAATCCGTTCTGGTCGAACCATCGGTCGCCCCAGCAGCCATCTTTTCGACCAGTTCGAGAGGTACTTCGTTCTGGTCGCGATTTTGGTCGCTGCAGCGACCATCTTTTCGACCAGAACGGGTTTTGGTTATTCGCGGTCCATGGCGTTTATGCCTTCGAGGTTGACCCACGACTGTTTGTCGTCGCACCAGGCTTGGACATCGGGGGTGATGTCGGAGGTGTCGTCGAGCGTTCCTACCTTGATGGCAACTACACCTTCGGGCTCCATAAGCTCCGAAACGATCGGCGATCCGCAGTTGCCACAGAACTTGCGCAGCACGTAGACGGCATCGCCGGTTCGGCCTTTGTCTTCGTAGGTCTTGATATCGCCCGAGATCGTCAACTGGCTGCCGTGGGCGACGAAGTTGGTCGAGAACGCACCGCCGCTTTGCCGCTGGCAATGCTCGCAATGGCAAACGGCCACCGCCAGCTGGTCGCCTTCGATTTCATAGGTGATATCGCCGCACAAGCAGCTTCCGGTTCGAGTCATAAACCGAACCTAGCTTTCCAACCTCGTCGCCACCCAAAAACGCGGCAACCAGCGACGAAACCAACGATGTGTCCGCCACGAACTCAGATTCTCATTCAGCTGACGCCATGTTGGCTAGGAGTTGGCTAGGAGTTGGTTAGAGGTTGGCGAGAACCGTTTGGAGGCTGGCGACGGTGCGGTCGACGTTGTGGAGTTTGTCGAGGCCGAAGAGCCCAATGCGGAAGGTCTGATAGTCGTCGCGTTCGCCAACCGAAAGCGGAACGCCACCGGCGATCTGCATTCCCTGTGCGGCGAACTTCTTGCCTGACTTGATGTCGGGATCGGCGGTGTAGCTCACCACAACACCGGGCGCTTCAAAGCCAGGCGCAGCGACACTTGGGAAACCGGCTGCGGCAAGAACCTCGCGGGCCTTCGCACCCAGCTCGACCTGTTCGGCCATGACCTTGTCGAAGCCGTACGCCTCGGTCTCGACCATGACGTCGCGGAACGCACGGAGGGCGTCGGTGGGCATGGTGGCGTGATAGGCGTGGCCGCCACCTTCGAAGGCCGCCATAATGTCGCGCCACTTTTTGAGGTCGCAGGCAAAGCTTGTGCTGGTGGTGGTTTCGAGGACCTCGACGGCCCGATCGCTCATCATCACCAAGCCGCTCGATGGTTGGGCGCTCCAGCCCTTTTGCGGTGCGCTGATAAGCACGTCGACGCCGGTTGCGGCCATGTCGACCCAGATGGTTCCCGACGCAATGCAGTCAAGAACAAACAAGCCACCAACTGCGTGGACAGCTTCGGCAACTGCGGTGAGGTAGTCGTTGGGCAGGATCATGCCGGCCGAGGTTTCGACGTGTGGCGCAAAGACCACGTCGGGCTTCTCAGCAGCGATGGCGGCCACGACTTCGTCGATTGGTGCTGGCTGGAACGGCGACTGGGTTTCGTCGGCCAACTGGCGCGCCATGAGCACCGTGGACGACGCAGGAATGTCGCCCATCTCGAAGATCTGAGTCCAACGGAAGGAGAACCAACCATTGCGAATGACCATGGCGTTTTTGCCAGTGGCGAACTGGCGGGCCACTGCTTCCATCCCGAACGTGCCGCTGCCGGGCACAACGGCAACGGCCGATGCCGAGTACACGCCCTTGAGGATTCGCGAGATGTCGTTCATGACACCCTGGAACGAGCCACTCATGTGGTTGAGCGCACGATCGGTGTAAACCACCGAATATTCGAGAAGCCCGTCGGGGTCAACGTCAGGTAGTAGTGCAGCCATTTTTGCTCCTCGGGAACGCGACTATCAACCGAAGTTTTCGGCGGTCGCCAGACGTTGGAAGTTAGCCGAAGACGTTCATGTGGGTGTCTTCAGGAACGACCCGGTTGCGGGTGAACGTTCCCAGATCCATATCGAGACCGGTGTACTTGCCGGTGACGACCAGCGGTTCGGCATCGTGATCGTGACCAGCCTCGACCGCAACGATGAGCTCGGCCATGACGTGCCCTGCAACGGCGGCGTTCTTGAACTGGTTGCCGCTGGTGCCAATGGCTACATAGAAGCCATCGAGATCGGTGCGGTCATAGATAGGTAGCCAATCGGGCGTTGCGTCGTACATCGACACCAGGCCGCTCTTCTTCTGCGGAATCGGCAAGCCCGAAATCCGTCGTGAGGTGCGCAGGCCGTGAAGCTGAAAGCCATCTTCAGACAACACGTCGTCGTTGGCATCGGGGTCTTCGACCCACTCGAGCTCATCGCAATCTGGTTCGGCGTTACCGACGAGAACGTTGTTGCCACGTTCGCCGCGGAAGTACACGCCGGTATCGGTATCGCCGATCATCACGCCATCGGTGTCGTAGTCGACGCCGTCGGGCGCCGGGTAGATATACACCTCACGGCGCAACGCTCGCGACGACCGGTTCATCGAATCGAGGACGCCCGCCATCTCGTTGAGACGACGCGCATAGGGCCCGCCAACGTTCACGACGACGGGTGCGGTGATTTGCTCGCCGTCGTTGTCAGCAGAGTTGACCGTGACGCCCGAAACCCGACCATCGGCTCGGTTAATAGCGGTAACGGTGGTGTTGTAGCGGAACTCGGCGCCAGCCTGAATGGCTGCGGTGGCCAGGTTGAGCGCACTGAGCTGCGGGTCGCTGATGTACCCGGAGTTCGGCGACACGATCATGCCGTCGTGTTTCTCGGTGGGTTCATCCCAAAAGGGATTCTCGATGTCGTCGAGCGAGGCCGGTGGCCCAAAGATCCGAAGGTCGACAAACGGAAAGCGTTCGGCGGCTTCGTCGAAACTGAGATCCTCGTAGGGAATACCCAGCCGGTCCCAGTGCGGAAGCACCTTGAGGTAGTGGCCGTTGGGAGTCTTGGGCATCACCATTGGCTGCTCGACGAATTCGGCATGCTCTTGGTCGCCGATGTCGCCAACATGGTTCTTCCAGTCGACCCAGTACTTGTACCCCTCGTACGCCATCGCCACGCCGGCTTCAGTGGAGTACGTGAACCGCACGATCGCCGATGAGCTCGAGGTTGAGCCATAACCAGCGGTGGGGAGCTTGTCGACGGTGAGAGTACGGAGTCCTCGGCGGGTCAACTCGAGGGCCACACCGCTACCGATAACACCAGCGCCGATGATGATGGCGTCATAGTCGTACTGTTCAGAACTCATACCGGAATCAGATCAGACTTTCTCAGCAAAGGTCGAGTGGGAACGACGACAGTTTTTCCGGTGCACCGTCGGTGACCAGGTATTGCTCCTCCAGCTTGATCCCCTCGCCCCCGAACCGGGAACCAACAAATGCTTCGGCCGTGAGGACCATGCCGGGCTCGAGCACGCCGTCGAACCCCGAGGCGTCCCACATATGCGGAAACAGAATCTCCGGATACTCATCGCACTGACCGACCCCATGAAATGCCACGCAGTAGTGCCGGTACTCTTCCACCGGAGGAAACCAAAGCTCGTGGGTGACCTGGTGAAACGTGCGACCCGCAGTGAGCAACTCGCCATTGAAATCGATCTGGTGGCGGGCCAAATCGTAGACGTTCTGCTGGGCGGCGTTCGGCGTTCCATCGCCGGCGAGCCATGAACGCGAGATGTCGCACATCATCCCGTAAGGGCCAACCAAGTCGGTGTCGTAGGCCACGATGTCGCCATCTTCGATGATGCGACTACTCGCCTCCTGCATCCACGGATTGGTGCGGGGCCCCGATGAGAGAATCTGCGTTTCGATCCACTCGCCGCCGCGTTTGATATTGCCAGCATGAAGCATGGCCCACACCTCACGCTCGGTCATGCCAGGCGTCAATGCGTCGCGCATCTCCCCCATGGCCGCCTCACAGGCATGCACGGCGCACCGCATCGCCTTGATCTCGTCGGGGCTTTTGATGCGCCGCGCTAGCTCCATCATCTCGAGGCCGTTGCCTACGGTGACCCCACCCGCCTCGAGTAGTTGAAACTCGCGATAGCCGAGGTAGTCGACAGCAATCTTGGGTTTGGGGCCGCAGTGCTCGCCGATGACGCTAAGCATCTCGTCTGCCCACTTCTGTGCCTTCTCTTCAAATCGGGTTCCAGCGATGAAGTAGATCGAGCTGGTGGCCGGCCGCACTTCCTGCACATGCGGATTGTGCGCCGACAGGAAGTCGCACTCGAAGAACTCCCACACGATGAGCGATCCGTCGACACCCACCCAGCAGTAACGCGACGGATTGTGGCTGACCCACACCTGCATGTTGGTGGAATCGGTGGCGTACCGGATGTTCATCGGGTCCAATAGGATCGCCCCGTCGTAACCCATCTCGGCCATCTGGCTGCGCACCCGTTCGAGCCGGTAATCGCGGATGGCGGCCGTGTCGGGGAGCTCAAGACCAGCGGCGAGCCACTCGGCCTCAAGCGCCGCGCCTGGACCCAAGACCATGTGATGGTTCTCGGCACCAGCGGCGCGAATATCGTCAGGAAGTCCGCCCGGGGTCCGAGCGACTTCTGTCTGCCCAACTGCCTGTCCAGTCATGCTGGCCAGGATCTTTCCCGACATCGTCTACCCCCAGCTGTTTCAACGATCGCCCGAAACCCCTTCAGCCGATGTGGGCAAAGAGTACCGCTGGCCCTCCGCGAGCACGAGAAGAAATCGCCTGGTAGATACGCTGATCCCGCTAGTCGGGAAGCGCACCCGGAGCCCGGGAAGAAACAGGCGAGGTTTGATGCAAACGATTCGGTATGGCGATCACGAGAGTCAGTTCGTCGAATTCTTCGACGCATCCAGTTCTGTCGAGGGACCCATCGGAACCGCCGTGATGATCCACGGCGGTTACTGGCGCAACACGTACGGCGCCGACCTCATGCACCCCCTCGCCCAACACCTCTGCGACCGAGGTTGGCGAGTCATCAACCTCGAGTACCGCCGCATCGGTGACTCGGACGCCGTTTCGCCGTGGTTGGAGATGCGCGACGACATCGCTCTGGCGCTCGCACTCATCGATGGACCGATGACGTTGATCGGCCATTCCGCCGGCGGCCATCTGGCGCTGTGGGCCGCCGCCGCTTTGGAGATCGAAGTCGACGGCGTTGTGGGTCTCGCCCCTCTAACCAACCTCGTCGAGGCAGCACGGCTCGGGCTTAGCAACAACGCAACCGGCGAGCTCCTGGGTGGCCCGTCACATGACTCACCGACGACGTACGAAGACGCGTCGCCCGAGCACCGCTTGCCTCTCGGCGCTCGCCAGCTGATCATCCACGGTGCTGATGACGACGCGGTCCCGGTCGCCATGTCGCGAAACTACGTCGCGGCAGCCGTCGACGCCGGAGACGACGTCACCCATTTGGAGCGAGACGTGCTCGACCACATGGCGCTCATCGACCCCAACCACGCCATCTGGCGCGACATCGACAACTGGATCGACCAGCGAACCGGACGATGACCTAGCGCTGATCGATGGCGGCAGGGATCGGGTTCTCACCAGCGCCGAATAGATCGTCGGCGTTGCCGGGACGATCGCCCGCGGGAATCGTTACGTCGCTCATCGAGTCGACCATCATGTGGGTGGCGAGCATGTTTTGGAACCGGTGAAGCGGTTCTTCGAATCGAGGTGCAAGCGGACCTGCGGGAACCGCCCCCCGGGTCAAGCCTCGCTGCCCGGCCTCGACGATGCTCACATCTTCGTTGTTGACATCAATCCAAAAGTCGATGGTGGACTTCATCGAGTCGGGTGCGGTATCGACGTTGGACGGCGGAACAAGCCCATCGACGTTGGACGGCGGAACAAGCATGGTCCAGGTTTCGTTGGTGACCCCGGGTGATTCGGGGTCGAGACGCATCACCCACACATGGTTGGGCAGCACCGAGAGCAACACGTTGGGGAAGATCGCGAGAAAGCGACTCGATACCAGATCGGACTCGTCGAGCCCTTCGGCGGAAGGCATCGCCAGCCAGTCGTCGCGGTCATCGCCCGACACCGGCGTGGTTGTCTGCCCGCAGTACATGCCAGCGCCTTGGTACCGGTAGTGGTCGTCGACCCTGGACACCTTGGCAAGCTCTGGGTGCACCCACGTGAGGTGGTAATACTCCTGGAAGTTCTCCGAGATGAGTTTCCAGTTGGCGTTGATCGTGAGATCGCCCTCGTCGCCTTTGACCCAAGAATCGAGGTCGTACCCAGCCATCCGTTCGGGGAGGTCGCCGAGCCAAACCTCAAGATCGGGCGTGTCGGCGTCGAGGCAGACGAAGAGAAGCACACCCCAGGTGTCGACCCGAACGTCAACGAGCGGGTAGTCGGCCTTGTCGAAGTCATCTCGGGGAACGTCTTCGAAGAACGGCGTGGAAACCAGAGTCCCTTCGAGGTTGTATCCCCAGCGGTGGTACGGGCACCGAATGGTGTTGGCCACGTCGCAATCACTGGATGCGAGCTCGGTTCCGCGATGCCGGCAGGAGTTGAGGAACCCTCGGAGCACGCCGTCGTTGCCGCGGGTGATGATGACCGACCGCGAGCCCACGTCGCGCACCAGCAAGCGACCGGGTTCGACCACATCGGCAGCGATGCCCACACACACCCACGCCCGTTCGAAGACCCGCTCGTTCTCGACCGCGAAGAACCCAGCGTCGGTATACGCAGCGGGATCAAGACCTGTCGACTGATGCAGCTTCTGACGGGTGCCCGTCCACATTTCCGGTTGGGTCCAAAGCGACGAGGTGCCGCTAGGAGACTCGGTGGTCATGCCTGCTTGACGACGAAATCTGGGTCGACGTAGCCGAGGTCCTCAGAAATATCGGCCGCCACATGGGCCACGCGGTTTGCGACCCATGAGGCCGAGCCCACGCCAGTCTTGCCCTCCGACGGGTAACGATATGACGGGCCATAGGTATACAGCGCTGCGACAGGGTTGCCGAGCTCGTTCAGGATCGGAGCGGCAACGCTCGACAGACCGTCGACAAACTCACCGTGAGTCCAGAAGGTCTTGCCGTTGCGGAGAAGCTCGAGGCGCTTGCGAACCACCGACGCGACAAGGATGGTGCGTTCGGTCGATTTACTGAGCGGCTTGCTGAGATAGTCGTCGACCTCGGCATCGCTCCAGAACGCCATCGTGACAAGCCCTGAGCAACCGGCGTGGATGGGTACCTCAGTGCCTGTCCAGTCTTCGGCTCGGACCGGCTTCGGGCCATCGACCTGGGCGACCGTTGTAGTGCTAGTGCCGGATGGGATCGACAAAGCGACGGCTTCGCCGAGTTCGTCGGCGAGGCGCGACATGTGGCGACGAGCGATTGCGCGAACGTCGGATCCAGCGGCCGGGCCGGCGATTGAGACGATCGACGGGCCGATGCGGTACACGCCTCGGGCGTCTCGACACACGGCTCCGTGCTGCTCCAACGTGCCGAGCAAGCGCGAGGTCGTGCTGGTGGGGAGTTGCACTCGACCGGAGACATCGACCAAACCACCGGGTTTGTCGCCGACCGCATCAAGAATGGAAAGAGCGCGCTCGACGCTTTTAACACCAGGCATTTCGGTAATCCTTCGAAGTTATAACTGCTAACACCATTGTTACCAACGTCACAAGCTTTCCAACGAACGGGATGGAATGCCAACTATTCCCGCCTAATGGGAATCGAGATCCTTGGCAGAAACCGTTCAGGCTTTCGCCTTCTCAGCCCTTCTCAGCCTTCTGTGCTGCCGTGAGGTCGGCTCGACGTTCGCGCAACGCAGCCAGCGCCTCGGCACTATGCAGATCGGCAACCGACCGGGGCAATTCGTCAGCGAAATCACCGGCGATGTCCTCCCAGCCTGCGGGCCGCTTCCCAAACCTCTTCGCTAGGAGTGCAACGAAGATCTTTACCTTCTCGTCGCCGTACCCAGGTAAGGCGAGCAAACGGTCGCGCATCACCTCGGCCGAACGAACACCCCTCCAGATCGCCCCAGCGTCGCCGTCATAGTTGTCGACGATGTGCTCGCACAACGCTTGCAACCGACCACCCATCGACTTCGGGAACCGATGAAGCGCTGGTTTCGTGGCGACGATTGCAAGAAACTTGTCAGGTTCCATCTCGGCGATTTCTCGCGCGTCGAGACTTCCGCCCAGTCGCTCGGCCAGGCGGTGCGGACCCAGGAACGCAAGCTCAATCGCAATCTGCTGATCGAGCAGCATGCCAATGAGCAAGGCCAGCGGGTCGCGATTAAGCAACGCATCAGCTTCATCGTTGCCGGTAACCCAAAGAGTCCCCTTCGCCGAACTCTTCCCAGTCTTCCCAGACTTCGAAGTTTTCGGTGGCTTGCCTGTCTTAGCCGTCATAACGGCGACCCTACCCGAGGGATCAATTGCTACTCTGTGGACATGTCGGGACCACATGATCACAGCCATATGGTGCACGAGCACCGAGGCGTGCAGGGTGGGCAAGCGCGCGCTGCCGTCTTCGGCGTAAGCGACGGCTTGGTTTCGAACGTGGCGCTCATCCTTGGTGTCGCCGCGGCTGGTTCTGACGCCGATACGGTCCTTCTGGCTGGGCTTACCGGACTCCTTGCTGGCGCCGCTTCAATGGCTGCCGGCGAGTACGTCTCGGTGAAGGCACAAGCCGAGTTGGTTGAACGCGAGCTCGAAATCGAGCGCGTCTCAATCGCCGAGGATCCCGAGATGGAAACCCGTGAGCTCGCCGCCATCTACCGCAAACGCGGGCTCAGTTCTACCGAAGCCAACACGCTTGCGTCGGCCATCATGGCCGACCCCGAGGTTGCGCTCGACGTGCACGCCCGCGAAGAGCTGGGCATTGACCCCGATGACACCGGCGATCCCGCAGGCGCAGCGATTGCATCGTTCGCCGCGTTC
>CALGZB010000157.1 GCA_937934655.1 uncultured Acidimicrobiales bacterium
GTGGAACGCTGCCGACAAACCCGCCTATGTGGTGTTCGACCATGTCGGCGGCGAGGCGATGTTCTTCAAAGCGTTCGCCTGGATCGACGACCGAACCACCGAGCCCTACTACCAAGGATTGCTCCTCACGTCGCTCGTCGACGCCCTCGAAGGCGTCGGGATTTCGGTGGGGCAAACCACCAACCTGTCGTTCGATCACGTAACCGCTACATCCTGAACTCGTACAGGTTCTGGCTGCTGGGACCACTGGATCCTGCACGAGTTCGGTTATTCGGTGAAGTAGCCGCCGTCGGGGTGCAGGATCTCGCCGGTGAAGTAGCGGGATTCGTCGCTGGCTAGGAACAACGCAGCGTTGGCGATATCGATGGGTTGACCTTTGCGGCCCATCGGTATGCCATCCCACAGGGCATCAGTACGGTCTTCGGGCATCATGTCGATTACTGCGGTCATCGAGGTCTCGATGAACCCAGGCCCGATGGAGTTCACGCGAATATCGGCAACCGCTAGCTCGCGAGCGAGCTTCTTGGTCATCATCCACACCGCCGACTTCGAACAGACATACGGCAGAGGACCAGCGTCGGGGTGTTTGGCGGCAATCGACGCGAGCGTGATGATCGAGCCGCCAGTTTTGAGATCGAGCATTCGAGACAAACACGCCTGAATACCAAAGAGCGTGCCTTCAACGTTGACTGCCATGACCTTGCGGAACTCGTCGATATCCATATCGGCGACCGCCCGGGCTGGGTCATCGACCTGGTCGGCCCGTTCCTGCAACCATTTGGCCTCGTTCTCAATATCGCCGCTGTCGTAGCTGGCGTGACTGATACCGGCAGCGGTCACCACGATGTCGAGACCTCCGAAGGTGTCGACCGCCAATTGCGCCATCGCGTCGTTGTCGTCGCGGTTGACCACATCGACCCCGATGGCCACGGCCTTGCCGCCCACCGCTTCAACTAGGCCGACTGTTTCCTGGGCCTTGGCTTCCTGGATGTCGGCCACCACTACGGAGGCACCCTCCGCGGCAAACCGCACGGCGGTGGCCCGACCAATTCCATTGCCGCCGCCCGTAATCACTGCAACCTTTGATTCAAGTCTCAACGGATTCAGCTCCCCTTCACTAGTCCTCTGCCCGGACGTTAACGCTCTCGTCTGGTTTCGAGGGACTCTCGGAACTTTTCGAGACCGGCTTGCCAGGCCTCGTAGGTGAGACCCTCGCCGAATGCCTCGAATTGTTCCTTCACCGCATCCTCGATCTGCGCCGTCCATGCATCGAGAAGCGGATCGACTTCGGCGGCCGAGAAGGGCCCTTCGTGAAACTCATCGAGCGCTGCCTGGTACTCGGCATCGAAACCGGCCCATGCACCGATAAGTGGATGGCACGCAGCCGAAACCTGTTGCAGCCCAAACGAGCCATAGGTAAACGGCGCACAGTCATCGGTGATCTCGGGCCAGGTATCGGCAATCTCGATCACTCCACTAATCAGTCCGCCGTCAGCGGGGAAGGCGTTGTCGAGATCCCACGCAATGAGGTGCATCTTGCGGGCCTTCGTCTCTTCGTAGAAGTAGAAGTTGTGGCTTTCGCATGTCGGGCTGCCGAGGCAATAGACGTGAAGCGGACCATCGTCGTGAGGGATCGTGCGATCGACGGCGAGGTACGCGGCAACGCTTTCGGCGTCCATCCATTCGGCCATGACTGCCGTTCGATCTTCGGGTGACGCTTCGGCAACCGCTGTTGCGAACTCGTAGGTGAGCGCAAATGACGGGTCGTCCTTCTCGTTGGTCTTGAGGCCCTCAAGTAGTCGGTCCTCGGGGGTGAGCTCGCCGTTGATGTCGAGTGGCCACACGTCCTTGTACAGGTTGCCCTTGCCATCATCGAAGTTCGCGCGGGTGAAACGGCCGTCGACCTGTTCGACAAAGGCGAACAATCCGGCGAACTCGCCGTTAATCATGAGACGAGCATGGGTTGAGCGAGGCGCAGCCACACCCATCTCGCGGAACAGGTGATATCCCAGTCGGTCGCGCATCAAGGTGGTGTCGAGGTTGGCGGCATGGAACTGCAGCTTCTTTTGTCCAAAGAAGGTTTCCTCCGAGCCGTCCCAGTTGATCTTGACCTTCATCGAGAGCTTCGGGCAGGACTTTGGGCCACTCGGGTCAAACGGGTTCCCACCATCGGTGCACCCG
The DNA here is from genome assembly GCA_937934655.1 of uncultured Acidimicrobiales bacterium. Lineage (GTDB taxonomy): Bacteria > Actinomycetota > Acidimicrobiia > Acidimicrobiales > SHLQ01 > CALLQB01. The sequence goes on from CALGZB010000157.1 coordinate 2,182, forward strand.
ACGAACGCTCCAACCGAACCTTTGTAACGAAGCCCTACCGCGGGCAGGGTCTCGCCCTCAAAGGTCAAGCTCGCCTCGACGTACTCCTCCGCTGCCGGCTCGGCATCGAGGATTGCCAGGTTCTCCTCGGAGATCTCGATCTCGAAAGTGTGAAGCTTCTCTTGGTCGAAGAGGTACTCCGAATCACCAACTTGGTAGTTGGCCTCGGCGACCTCGGGCTCGGGATCGCCGCCGTCATCGCCGGTTGGTTCAGCGTCGTCTGCGTTCTCTGCTTCGGCGTCCTCTGCCTCGCCGCTGTCTGGCTCGGAGTCCTCTGAGTCGGCACCATCTGGAGCAGAACTGTCCTCGTCGACCTCCGAAGCGTCAGTCGTTGGGACGTCAGCGCTCGTGCTGGTGCTGTCTTGTCCAGAACAGCCAGCGGCCGTAAGGGCAATGACGAGAAGGATTGCCAGCAGGTGGATTGCGTTGCGTGTGCTCACACCGAAACGGTAGTGCGTCCGCGGAAGACGCGGAACTCCACCCGCAACGGCCTGCGACTAGATCATCGATTCCATCGTCGGTGGCCCATCAGGCGGGGCGATGTCGTTCTTGCTTCGGCGGCTGGTCCATGCCGAGCCAATGACCCCAAAGAAGGCCACCACATTGATGATGCCCATGACAGCCGGAAGCGCATAGTTGGTAAATCCTTGGCTTTCGGCGACGGCGGTATAGAGATCGCCGCCTTCTCGAGCTATTGCGCCCGCCAACGCCACACCAAAGGCTCCTCGTTCACGGAGCAGCAAGGCAACGGCTGCCGTGACACCAAGGGCCAAAGACCGGGCGCCCCAACCGCGAGCAGCAAGCGCACCCGACTCGAGATCAACATCGACGTCGAGTACCCCCGATGAACCGGGGTTCAGGAGCTCGAGCAGTCCAAGCGCAATGCCTGCGATGGCCAAAATGACCACCCAGCCAGCGATCCAGGTAGGAATACCCTTCATGTGTGTCCTTTCGTAGCTCCGCCGGCCATGCCCAGTGTTGGCTGAGCTATCGGCCAATCTCGACTGAGTGCCGTCGGCCCAAACTAGCAGTCAGTTGTCCCGCTCCTCGTGAGATGATGCACCATGTCGATCTTCGCTGAAGGGGAACTCGCAGTCCCCAATTTCGTCCAGTGGCCCAACTTTCCCTTCGGCGGCGAGTTGCACGTCAACGAAGTCGTGGATCCTCTTCCCGAGGAATGGACGCGCAACGGCGATCCGGATGGTCCACCATGCCATTGCCGCGAAAACGATCCCATGATCCAACCGGTCTGGTCGAACGAACGTTGGCGGGTGACGCCGATCAAATTCGGCGGTCAGATCGCGCCGTTTCCTGCCTACATGCTGGCCTCGGTCGATCACCTCGACCTCGAGGATCTCGACGAAACAATGGCGGCCGAATTCGGCACTCTCACGGTGAAATTGGTGCGGATCATTAACGAGATCGAATCGGTCGGCCGAACCCATGTGAACCGATGGGGCGACCTAGGCGCCCACCTGCACGTTTGGTTTCTCGGTCGACCAAAGGGCGCAATGCAGATGGCAGGGTTCTCTCTACCGATGTGGGGCTTCACTCTCCCCGGAATGGCCGAGGAACAAGCCCAGGCCAATGACGTGTTTGTGACTGAACGCCTCAGCCGCTGACCGTTTCTCTTTTGATTGTCTTTTGGCGAACCGAACCCGGTGTTATGCAGGCTCAAATGCCGACACCGACACACAGAAGCGGTCATCGGTCGCATCGGAATACTCGATGTCTACCTCGACTGGTTGGCCCCAGGCGCCGTACGTTGCCTCGACGCTCGCAGCACCGCCCGCCCGCGCACTATCGATTAGTCCATAGAGGTTGGCAACAGTTGCGAGCTTGCCGGGCTCATCGCCTGACACTCGCTCGACCGTTCCGTCCACGACCTGCACGGTGACCGGGTCCATCGAGATCCAAGCGCCATCACCACACGTAGACGTGTAGGTCATCGTGTAGCTCGTGATCTCCGAC
>CALGZB010000158.1 GCA_937934655.1 uncultured Acidimicrobiales bacterium
GAAAGTAAGAACGCGGGGTCAGACCCCGCGTTCTTACTTTTTAGTCGGTGGTTGGGGTCCAGCCTGGTGGGGCGGGGACTACGAGGAGTTCGTCGAAGGGTTCGCCAGTGCCGTCGAGGTCGATGTTGGTGGTCTCCATGGTGACGGTGTCGGTGATGCTGATCGATCCGGATCCGCTTGCGAGGAGGTAGCGGCCATCGGTAGTCCACGAGACGGCGAGAAGCCCGACTCCTAGAAGGTCGAATTGCTGCGATTGGTCGAGCGCCGTTGCTCGAAGGCCGCCTGCTGCGGGGGCAACGATCCATGTTCCATCGGGTGAGATTCGAAATGGCGAGCCCACGAGGATGGGGAGATCTACGACTCTCTCGACGCCGGAATCGGGCCCGATGAGGATGTCTTGGCACTCGAACGAAGGCGAGCACTGGTCGACGATGATGTGGTTCCGGCCTGCTCCGAGCAATTTCCCGGGGGCGAGCGACACGAACCCGCCGTCGGGCGACAATGCGACTCGGTGCTCAAAGACCTGGCCGCCGGCTTCAAAGAACACCCGCTCGCCGAGTGGCACAACCGTGGCGTTCATGGGCACAATGCCGGACTCGCTTGGGAAGATTTCGTAGTCGCCGAAGGCCTGTACTTCGTACACCGTGCGGGAACTCACGCCGGAGAGTTGGCTGGCCACCACAACCCGAGGTCCTTCCCGTGCATCAACGGCAGCGACGTTCCCAGACAGGGCAAAGTCGGCACCTCCCGTGAGAGAGAAGGATCGAACCGTCCCGGTGTCGGCTACTACGAGCCGTTCGCCGGACGCCCCGATTGAGTGCCCGTTGGTTGGTTCGTCGAAGCTCTCAGAAGATCGCAACGCCAAGCGCTGGATTGCACCGCTATCGGCATCGATGAGGACTACCTCTGCGCCGCGGCGGCCGACGATCATCTGACGAGTGGAGTCGAGAAAGAGTGGGAAGGAGGCTTCGGAGCCAGCAACGGTCGAGACTGCGGTATCGCCGAGTACTGCCCGGGCGCTTGCTGCATCAGAGTTGGCGGGAGCGGCGGTAGTCGGCACCGATTGGGTCGCCTCGGGCGGAGGAGTGTCGCCGCCCCGGAGGCTGACAAACAAGATGAGACCCACGATGGCCGCGCCAAGAAATCCGAGAAGGAGCGGAAGACGGCTTCGACCTGTTGCTACCGAAGAAACATCGGCGGCGCTGGCAGTATCACCATCGATGAGCCCGAGGTCGATGGTGGCGATCTGCTGGTCGTGCCCACACCGCGGGCAGAACTTCACCTCGGACTCGATCGGTTCGGCGCACGAAGCGCAGGGGTTGCTGGAACCGAGAGTCACCAGCGCACGGTAGCAAAGGAGTCGGGCCTACTCGGGTGGCGGCCTACGCTGCTGGTGGCCGATCGGTGGCGACCGTTCCGACCGAGATGGTGCCTGAGCTGAGGCAACGAAACACCGTACCGGCGCGGCGTCGCAGTGCTGCTTTCGCTCCGGCCCCAAGCTGGTCTTCGAGAAGCTTGCATGGTGCAGCGATCCGGACCACCTCGAGCGCAACATCGCCAAGCCAGAACAGGTCGCCGGGTGTCGTAGGAATCTCGCCATGCGAGATGGTGATGTTTCGCCGGGTGAGGCCCGGCTCGATCGGTTGGCCAAAAATCTCCGATGCCTCGGCTAGGGCCGATGCAGATTGCACGGTGACATGACGGTGCCTGGTGCCGTGATAGCGGTCGCCAACCAACCCGGCCCCGGCCTCAGCTTCGATCGTCGCGACCTCGCGCATGTCCATGCGGCTTGCTAGCGCAAGGTGGATCGCAACGACGGTTGGCTGCTCTGATGATGGAGCATCTGGACGGATTGGCATGGCGTCAGGCTAGCGATCGTGTTGACTGGAGAGATCAGCACCCCCGACCACCCCGATGATCTACCTGACGATTTCTTTGGCAGCCCGAAGAAGGTCGCCTCAAAGCGGCCGTTAGAAGGCGAGATCGGTTTTGACCCTTTCGCCGACGATGACGACATCGACCCGGAGCGAATAACGGCGTGCTCGTACTGGCGCTGCGAAGAGCTCTTTGAAATGCGGACCGCGAATCATCAGTTCTGCCGGAAAGCGTGCCGCAGCCGTCAACGCAAGTGGGAGCGCTCCCAGGAGCGCAAGATTCGCAAGGCCGAGGCCAAAGCTGCTCGCCTTGCCCAGCGGCAACAAAAGGGCCAGTAGCGGGGTTCGACCGCGAGTGGCGGTCTAGGACTTGGCGAGAATCGAATCGACAGCTCGTTCGGCGGCTTGAAGTGCTCCTTCGATATGGCCGGGGCTGACGGTGCCGGTTTCGGTCGATGCCCAGTGGAGGCGTCCCTCGAAGGTCGGATGCTGATAATCCGGATGCCCGTAGGTTTGATAGTTGGCGAGTTGCTCGGCGCCCGCCGGAGTCGTGTGGCGTTCTTGACGCCAGTCCTGAATGATCAGCTCGACCGGCTCGCCAGCGTCGGGCCCGAACATGACGATGAGTTGGGCGAGTACTTCATCATGGGTGGCGGTTGCGCTACCCGGGGCTTGCCCCGAGACGAACCCGAACAAAGCAGCGGCAGCACCGTCAGGGCCGCTCATGTCGTGGAACTCTCGCACCGGTCCAATGTGGCTGATACCTGAGCCTGCTAGGCCTTGATCTCGCCAGAAAGGTCGGTCGTAGCGGGCGACGACTTTGGTGATGCCGCCCATCCATACGGGCGTTTGGCTGATGAGTTGAGCGAGACGGTCGGGGAGTGGCGGATCGAAGCTGATGTCTTGCGCGGCGAGCGCCGGCGGGATCGCGATGATGACGTGTTGGGCGGTGACCATGGAAGCGGGGCCGTCGATGGCGAGCCGATCGTTGGTTTGTCGGATGCTCGACACGGGCTGGAGCAGCCGAACCACGTCGGACGGGAGCGACGCTGCGACTGCTGCTGCGAGTGATTCGGCACCGTGCACAAAGCGGCGGCTGGGTACGTCGAGCGGATTGCCATCGACTCGTTGGGCGCCTTCGGCTGCGTGGTACACAGCATCGCCGTCGAGATACTGGCTATGCGTCGCGATGGCATGCTTCGCAACAAGGCTTGCTACTCGCTGTTCACCTGGCCAAAACCAGGTTGCGCCAAGATCGGCGCCATCAGGGGTAGACCGCAAACGCCCGCCTACGCGGCCGCTTGCCTCAAGGACAACCACCGATCGGCCAGCATCAGCGACGAGGCTGGCGGCGTGTAGTCCGGCAATGCCAGCACCCACAACGACAACGTCGGTCGGGGCTGCGGAGACCGTCGAGTCTTGGTGGGAAGGTTCCTGATCGCGCATGGCCGTCAGAGGCTAATGGTGGGCGGGGCGCTATTGAGTGCCTCGACTGCGAAACCTGCTGCCGCTTTGTACCTCGCCATGAACTCTTCGACTTCGGCGCGTGACAGGACATCGTCGATGTCGTCGAACACGCCGCCGCACCGATCATCGATCTCGCCGAGTATTGCGAGCGGCCCAGCGCCCCGATTGCGAAGTACGAGTGCCGACATGTCGTCAAGCAGTTGGTCTTCGAAGCTCTGGAGGGCGGCACGAGTGACGCCGTGGTCCAGAAAGGCAGCGCCGAGAACGCGTGTATCGACGATGGCTTGACTGGCGCCGTTAGAACCGACTGGATACATCACGTGGGCGGCGTCGCCGAGCAGCGCAACGTTGCCGTCGATCCACGTGTCGACCGGATCGCGGTCGACCATGGGGTACTCATAGACCTCGGCGGTATCTCGGATGAGTTGTGGAATATCGAGCCAGTCGAAGGTCCATTCTTCGAACTGGGGGAGGAAGTCCTCGAGGTTGGCTCGCTGGCTCCAGCTGCTTTCGCGCCAACCCTCGGCAGGGTCGAAGGTGAGTTCGGCGATCCAGTTGATTTGCTGAAGTCCGGTAGTTGGGTCGATCGGTGAGATTGGATAGTGAATGAACCGTTGGTCCAGGCTGCCGCACGCGGTAAAGGACGCCCCGGAGCGAATGGGCTTGCCCATCGTGGAACCGCGCCACAGCACTGCGCCACCCCATTGAGGTTGGCCATCGCCGGGGTGCATTTGGGAACGGATGGCCGAATGCAGGCCGTCGGCGCCGATGAGGATGTCAGCCTCGATCATGACCGTTGTGCCGTCATAACGGTTCCGGGCGGTTACCTCGACGCCGCCGATTCCGCCGTCAGAGCCATCCGAGTTGTCGAGGTTGCGGTACGCCGAAACTTGATGCCCCGTAAGAACCGCATCGGGACCGAGGCGGTCGAGCACGGCGTCGTACAACATCATCTGAAGCTGGCCCCGATGCACCGAGTACTGCGGCCAACGGTAGCCGGCGGCAATGCCACGAGGCTCGGACCATATGTCGTTGCCATTGCGCCCAACGAGGGCCCACTCCTTGGCCTCGATCCCGATGGTGTCGAGGCCGGGGCCGAGGTCCAGGTCGAGGAGTTCGCGCACCGCGTTGGGTTGCAGGTTGATGCCTACCCCGAGTGGCTTCATCTCCCGCACCGATTCGAGCACCTGAACCGGCACGCCGATTTCGTGGCAGGTGAGGGCCATAGCCAGGCCCCCAATTCCTCCACCTGCGATGAGTACGGTCACAACGGGCCTCTCTAGACCGACAGCGGTGTTGCCGGCACGCTTGCAAACGTGGCGCCGTCAGAAGCGAGCTGCTCGATGAGCGGTGCTGGTGCCCAGAAGTCGCCGTATTCGGATTGAAGCGCCTTGAGGCGGGCGAGGACAGTGTCGAGCCCGAGTTGGTCGGCGTAGAACATGGGGCCGCCGCGGTAAGCGGGCCAGTTGTAGCCAGTTATCCAGATCATGTCGATGTCAGATGAGCGGATCGCCTTGTTTTCAGCGAGGATCTTCGCCCCCTCGTTGACCATAGGAAGCACGAGACGTTCGATGATCTCATCGGAGGAGAACGTGCGTGGTTCTTTGCCGGCCTTGGCCGCGAATTCCCGAACGATTTCTTCGGTAACGGTGGACGGTGTGCCGACTCGATTCTCGTCGTAGTCGTAGTAACCGGCGCCATTCTTTTGGCCGCGTCGGTCGAGTTCGCAGAGCCGCTCTCGGATGGTGCTTCCGGTGGAGGTTTCGGCCGACCAACCAATGTCGAGGCCGGCAAGGTCGCTCATCTGGAAGGGGCCCATCGCAAAGCCGAAGTCGTACAGCGCCTGGTCGACTTCCCAGGGCATCGCGCCTTCATCGAGAAGCGCTTGGGCTTGCACGCCGCGTTGAAACAGCATCCGGTTTCCGACGAAGCCGGGGCAAACACCCACGAGTGCACCGAGTTTGCCGATTCGTTTCGCTGTCTTCATAGCGGTGTTGACGACCTCGATCGAGGTTTCACGGCCGCGGACTACTTCGAGGCAACGCATGACGTTGGCGGGCGAGAAGAAGTGCATGCCGATGACCGACTCGGGTCGGGTGGTGGCCGACGCAATCTCGTCGATGTTGAGTGCACTGGTGTTTGATGCCAGCACGGCGCCGGGTTTACAGGTTGCGTCGAGGGTTGCAAAAATTTCCTTCTTCACGTCCATGTTTTCGAAGACGGCTTCGATGACCATGTCGACAGAAGCCAGATCATCAAGCGTTAGCGACGGGGTGATCATGGCCATACGGCGATCGACTTCGTCGATCGGGAAGCGGCCGTTGCGTGAGCTGCGCTCGTAGTTGCCTCGGACCACGGCCAGGCCGCGGTCGAGTGCTTCCTGGTTGGTTTCGACGATGGTGACTGGCACGCCAGCGTTGACGAAGTTCATGGTGATGCCGCCGCCCATGGTGCCGGCGCCGATAACGCCGACGCTGTCGACGGGAAGGGTGGCGGTGTCGCGTGGGATATCGGGGATCTTCCACACTTGGCGTTCGCCAAAGAACACGTAGCGTTGCGCTTCCGATTCGGGGCTTACGAGGACCTCGCCGAATAGCTCTGCCTCGCGGCGGATGCCCTCATCGAAGGGAAGCTCGACCGCGGCTTCGACACATTTGATGATGGCCTCTGGGGCGAGGAAACCACGGAACTTCCGTGCGGCCTTCGATGCTCGGAAGTTTGCGAACAGTTCGGTATTGCCGCGGTCGGGGAGGACCATCTCGTCGTTGTCGCTGACCTTCTTCAGCGGCTTGCCGTCCGCAACTAGGCGCTGTGCGTAGGCAATCGCGTCGTCGAGGAGCGTGTCTTCGCCAGCGAGTTCGTCGACAAGTCCCATTTCGAGGCAGTCGGCAGCCGGAACGTGCGTACCCGCGGTCATAAACTCGAGCGCCTTCTGAGCACCAACGATGCGGGGTAGCCGTTGGGTGCCGCCCGCTCCCGGGAGCAGTCCGAGATGAACCTCGGGAAGGCCACATTTGGCGCTCGGAACAGCGATTCGGTAGTGGGCACAAAGGGCCACTTCGAGGCCTCCGCCAAGGGCAGTGCCGTGAATCGCTGCGACAACTGGCTTCGGCGAGCCTTCCATCATGTTCTGCACGTCTCGCAGCGATGCTCCCGATTGGGCTCCACCAAACTCGCTGATGTCGGCTCCGGCGATGAAGGTGCGGCCGGCGCAGATAAGAACGATTGCTGCAGCCTCTGAGGCGTTGGCCTGCTGAAACGCCTCGAAGAGCCCGTCTCGAACAACCGCTCCGAGTGCGTTTACCGGAGGCGAGTCGAGAGTGATTACCGCAATGCCGTTGGCATCTGGGTGATAGGTGAGTTCGGTTACGTCATTGATGGTGGCCACGATGGTGATTTCCCCGATCGATAAGTGCGGACGCCGACAACCTATCCTGCACCGATGACCGCACCGGATTCGACGAGCGAACCTAGCCAGGAGGCCGGTTGCGAATTTGTTGTCGCCGACCCACTCGGCGCCGAGTCGGTGGAGGCGCTCACGTCCTACTTTGGCGAGCTCGCTGAGCGTTTTGACGGCGGCTTCGATGCCGGTGACGCCATAACCGCAAACGCCGAGGCCTTCACACCTCCGGCTGGTGTCTTCATTCTGGCCAAGGTTAAGGGTGGAGGAGCGACGCTCGGTTGCGGTGCCGTGCAGGTACTCGACGACGGTGCTGCCGAGATCAAACGGATGTGGGTCTCGCGCGATGCCCGCGGCAAAGGTCTCGGTAAGTCGCTACTTCAAGCGCTCGAATCCCATGCCGCCGAACTCGGTAACGGGGTCATCCGCCTTGATACCAACAGCGCGCTACTCGAAGCGATTGCGATGTACCGCTCGCAGGGTTTCACCGAGATTGAGGCCTACAACGACAACCCCTACGCCCGGCATTGGTTTGAGAAGCAGGTGCGTTCATGAACCACCGGTCGGCGAACAGCGTGGTGTTCTTCACCTCGGCTGCAGTGCTGGTTATCGAGATCGTGGCCGGCAGGTTGATGGCGCCGTACGTTGGCGTGTCGCTCGAAGCGTTCACAGGCATCATCGGTACCGTGTTGGCTGGCATTGCGCTCGGTTCAGCGGTCGGCGGCCGACTGGCCGATCACAGCGAACCCCGCAGGCTGATAGCGATGGCTCTGATTCTCAGCGGCGTATTCACCTGGCTGTCGGTCTTTGTGGTCTCGCTCATCGGTCCGAGCATGAGCAGCTCGCCCGCCGACATCGTGACGCTCACGCTGCTTGCGTTCTTCATCCCAACCTCTCTACTAAGCGCTATCAGTCCAATGGTGGCCAAGCTGCGGCTTTCGAGCCTTGAGGAAACCGGCGCTGTCGTCGGTGGCCTTTCGGCGGCGGGCACGGTTGGCGCACTTGTAGGAACCTTCGGCACCGGTTTCGTGCTGCTTGGTCTTCTGCCGATCCGCACCATCATCTTCGGCATCGGCGCGTTGCTAGTCCTGGCTGGAGTGCTGGGAATGGTGAGCGGTCGGGCCGGAGAGCAGACACGGCCTGATGCCGCGACCATGGTGGTCGTCGCGATCGCTGGTCTTCTGAGCTTCGGTGCCCAGTCGCCGTGCGACTACGAAACCGACTATGCCTGCGCTCGTGTCATCGCCGATGAGGATCGCCCGGGTGGTCGAAGCCTTATCGTCGATCAGGTCCGCCAAGCCCACGTCGACCTCGACGACCCGTCGCATCTTGAGATCCGCTACGCAAAGCTTTTGGGAGCGGTGATCGATAGCGAACCCGACGGGTCGCTTGACGTACTCCATGTCGGTGGCGGCGGTTTCTCGATGCCCCGCTATGTGAGCGCCGAACGGCCCGGCAGCAACAATGTCGTGCTCGAGATCGACGAAGGACTGCTCGAGATCGCCGAGAAGGAACTCGGCCTTAGCGACGCGAAGAACCTCGATGTTCGATTCGGCGATGCCCGCCAAGCATTGCCCGACCTTCCCAGCGATGGCTTCGACATCATCGTTGGCGATGCGTTCGGCGGCGACGTTGTGCCGTGGCACCTCACCACTGCCGAGGCGGTTGAAGAGTACGACCGGTTGCTTCGACCTGGGGGCGTATACGTCATGAATCTCATCGACGGGGGCGAAAGCGGCTTTGCCCGAGCGCAGCTCGCTACATTGGCGGAATCGTTCGAGTACCTGGCCGTTCTCGTGCCGGTAGATCCACCGCGTCGGGCCTATAACCAGATTCTGGTGGCGTCCGATGAACCGCTCGGAGAGATCGATATTCCGGACGGCGCTGGCGTGTTTCTCGGCGGCGCCGAAGTCATTGAGTACATCGCCGATGCGCAGGTTCTTACCGACAACTTCGCCCCAGCCGAGCAACTCAAGCACTAGGTTCGGCCCTATGGCGCATCCACAGAGGTTCGACGACAACGATCCGGTGCTTCGGAAGCTCCGTGAGATCTGCTTGGCGCTTCCGGGTGCCGATGAGAAGGTTTCCCACGGCCGGCCGTCGTTCTTTACCAAGAAGATCTTCGCTGGTTTTGGTGCGGTGCTGAAGGGCGAGCACGACTCGAACCAATATGATCAGGCGCTGGTGTTTATGCCTGACTCTGACGAGGCTGCGGCGCTCGCCCAGGATGACCGGTTCTTCACGCCGGCCTATTGGGGTCCCTATGGCTGGACCGGGCTGGACCTGAGCGGCCTTGACGTCGACAACGATGCCGAGTGGGTTGAAGTGGTCGAACTCGTCGAAACCTCCTACCGGAACACGGCTCCTAAGAAGCTTCTTGCGGAGCTCGACGCCCGAACGTAGAGGCCCGTTGTTGTAGGCGGGCGTTGCGGTCGCTTCGAGATTGCGCCTTTAGTCTGAGGATGAGGGCATCGACCTTGTCGGTAACTTCTGTGCGGGGACCTTTGGCTGAGTCGTCGGTTGGGCCGAACTGATCCGAGAACGCCAACTGATCGAGTTCGGTGGCAATTTCTCGAGCAAGGGCTTTGGCATCGCCCGGGAGGTCAGCAGCAAAGGACTGCAAGGATTCTCCGTCGTGCAGTGTGCGACCGTAGCGGGTGCCGACCCGGTCGAAGGTGCGGAGCGTCTTGGTAAGCCATGGGATCCTGGACCGGTGCCAGATGTAGGCGCCTGCAGCCAGTACACAAAGGCCGATGAAGATGGGCAACCAGGGGATGTTTATCGGGTCGGATTCTTGTGGGCGTTCCTCGGGCTCGATTCGTGGCACGTCGTCGAACCGGCCGTCGTCTTTGAGAATCTCGACTGCAGTTGCAGGCACCTCTTCGCCGGGTTCGAGCGGACGGATCGACGCACCAAGAGGCGTGCACTCGAGAATCCGGCCGTCGCCCTTCCGGTCGGTGACAGCTCGACGGATCATTGGCGTGGCGCCTTCGGGTGCTGTCTCACCGGGTTCGAGCTCATCGTAGATAAGTTCGCCGTCTTGGCAGGCGACGAATCCGTTGCCGTCGGGCGTCCCGAACCCTCCCTCGGTCTGTTGCACCACAACCGTGCCGGCGGGAATCGAGTCTCCAGGTTGAAGTGGGACGAACACGATCGACCCATCGGGTCGGGTTTCGTAGGCGCCGCCGTCGCCGGAACCAGGTGTGCCGCCTGATGAATCGCCTCCGGAGCTGGGAGTCGATGTCGAGTCGGCCGTTGCGCCCCCTGAGGTCTCAAAGTCGTTGTCGGCCAGAGGACTCAGCGTGGAGAACCAGAAAGCGGCGGTGAGGAGAGCGACCCCCATGAGTGCGGCGGCGAGTAGGCCTCCGGGCCGGTCGCCCTGATGGAGCGGGTCGTCGCCGCGAAGTCGCTGATGAAAGGCAAGGTGGGCAATGGCGGCTGTGGCTGCACCGAAGACAATGCCCCACCACGGTGTGTCGGACTGAACGAACACCGCGAGGGAGAGCAGCGCGGCCTGCGAGACGAACTGGTTATTCGGCGAACGTCGTGAAGTAACTGCCAACCCCCACATGGCCAGCAGCATGAAGGGGAACGCGTCGCCTACATAGAACAGCTGTGGCACTACGTCTTCGAGAAAGAAAAGCCCGATGAATGCGGCGGTCCAGATGACGGCTCGAAGGATTGTCGGGACGTAAGGGTCGCCGAGGCGCGGGGTGAACCCGAGGTAGGTGAACCGGACGATGAGAAACAAAATGAGAAGGTGGGCGAGAGGGCTTTGGCCGGAACGCGGAATGAGCGGGAGTGCAAGGACGAAGAGCGCTGCTACCGCCAGCACTATCGGGCCGTTGGCGGTGTTGTTGCGCCTCTTGGTCGCTGCTCGCTCTTTGAGTAGCTCACCGGATACGGCCCCTGGATGAGTAGTGGTCGTCATAGGTTGCCGACCCCATGCGTAGCCCTTGGCAAAGGCGATCCCGGCAGGGGCACGCCGGCTTGGGTCAGGACGGCGGAGTCGAGCGGTCCGACTTCGGCACCAGCTAGCGCGAGGTCGATATCGGCTACCGACTCGAGCTCACGGACATGGGTTTGACCCTGCTCGTTCCACACGAGCAGAACGTCGGCTTTGGCCATCCACTTCTCGGCCACGGTGGCCCACTGTGCTGCTGCCCCCTCGACCGCAACGATGTCGTTGGCATCCATGCCGAGACAAGCAAGGACAGCAACCCGAGGCCGCTGAGCTTCGCCGACACCAACAACGAGATGGTCGAGCCGTTCGGTTCGGCGCCAGTCGATGGCCGAGGTCTTGTCACCGGGCTGCCACTGGCGCAGTACGGGTTGTCCGGCGGCGACTCGCATGTTGATGCCCTCGAGTCGGTCTGGTGACTGGCTGAGCTCGATGGGCTGCCACGCCGTTGAAGCCACTCGGTTCGGTCCTACGGAGAACGGCCGTCCAGCCAGGATGAATTTTCGGCGCCGGTAGACGATGCCGAGGAGCCCGCAGTCGACACAGTCGACGCTCCAGAATCCGGTGCGGCCCCGCCGGCTCGGAGCAATGAGCGCTTGCTCGGTGATGCTGTTCCGGTTCGTTCCTTCGTATGCGGCGTCGGCTTGGGCGAACTTGCCGAGTGCGATGGGAATCACAGGTCTCACTGTCACGCCAGTCGGCGAGTTCAACCACGTGACTTTGTGAGGGTCTTCGATGAGAACGCCGAGCCCTGATGGAACACCTACTCGGCCGATTGCGGGCACATGAAGCACGGCCTTTGAGCCCCGAGTGCGCCAGCCGACCCATAACAGGTCGACGAGTACGACAACACCAAAGGCGGCAAGTGCCTGACCGAATCGAGTCTCGGCAGCGAGCCACCCAATGAACAACGAGAGGGCCGGAACCACCACCCAAAGTCGCCAATCAGACTTCTTTTCGATCACCGTGAGTTCGGCAGTGTCGTCGGGGTTCATGATCGGGGAACAGGAACTCCAGCGATGGCGGTGCGCAGATGCTGATCGAGGCCAGCAAGCGCAGATCCGCCCCATGCCCGGTGTGGGTAGGCGGCGGAAACGGCGACCTGTACATCCAGCGGTGTTACGTGGGTTCGGCCGTTGATGAGAGCTGATGCTCGTGATGCGGACACTGCCGACTGGATAGCTCTGGTCGAGAGCACGTACCCCTGCTGTCGGAGGTATTCGGTGATCGCAAAGATGTAGTCGATGAGGCTTTCGGCGATGTGAAGCGCTGCGGTTTGTTCGATAGCGACTTCGAGGTCGGCAGCCGTGCCGACGGGCGGGAGTGCTTCGAGCGCTGCGAAGCCACCGTGGCCGGCCACCAGTGCCCGCTCGGCTGCAGGCGGCATTCGGTCGATGTGAGTCGATACGACAAAGCGGTCGAGTTGCGGGGCGATGAGTGGGAAGACGCCGTGGTCCGAGGGCGGGTTCTGGGTGGCGATGGCAACGAAGGGTTTGGGAAGTTGCATGGTCTTTCCGTCGACGGTTACTTGGCGTTCGGCCATTGCTTCGAGCATCGCGGATTGGGTGCGGGGCGACATGCGGTTCATCTCATCGACGAGTAACACATTGGTGTGGACCGGACCGGGTTGGAAGATCCACTCCTCTTTGTTGCGGTACCACATGAACGATCCCGTGATCTCTGACGGCAGGAGGTCGGGGGTTCCCTGAACCCGTCCGGTTTCCGCTCGGATCGAGGTTGCCAGTGCTCGGGCCAACAATGTCTTGCCGGTTCCCGGGTCGCCTTCGACGAGCACATGACCACTGCTAAGCACGGCCATCAAAACCCGATCGACCACGACGTCCTGGCCAAGGAGCACCGAACGCAACCGATTGCGCAGATCGGTAACGAACGTTGGATTCGTTCCTGTGCCCGGAGCCGCCGGGACTGGCGTTGCAACACCGCTCGGCGCTGGTGGTGCCGGTCGACTGTCATCAGCCGATGAAGCGAACGCATCGGTCGGAACGGATGGTTGTGAAAAGGTTCCCGCTGTAGTTGTCACGTCCCAATTATCGGCGGCGTATTGCGAGTCCTTGACCTGCACCTCCAGCCACCAAAACCCCGAACTGGTACCGGATCTGGTCGTTGGAGCCCCCGCTGGCGGTACCAGTTCGGCGTTGATGGCGATTTTCGGGGGTTACGCGCGGGCGGCCTATGGTCGGCCCATGAACGATTTGGAACCGGCTGGACGTGTTGAACTCGATGGCAACGTTGCTGTTGTAACCGGCGGAGGCTCGGGCATCGGCCGGGCGATTGTCGAGGCATTGGTTGTGAGTGGCGCTTCGGTGCTTGCGGCTGACCTCGACGCGCTAGCCCTCGAAGCCGTCGCAGAAGCAACCGGTTGCGCGACGATCGAAGTCGACGTCACCTCGGAGCAAGCCAACAACGACATGATGTCGGCCGCAATGGATCGCTTTGGGCGACTCGATCTGGCGTTTCTGAATGCGGGGGTTCTGGGCCGGCCGCGAACCTCTCACGGCGATCCGTATCTGGCGTCGGATCTCGACTTGGATCGCTACCGGGCCGCAATGGCGGTCAATACCGACGCCGTTGTGTACGGGACGGTGGCGGCAACCAAGGTGATGGCGGCCACCGGGGGAGGGGCGATTATCGCGACCGCTTCGACGGCTGGGCTTACGGCGTGGCCCATCACTCCGTTCTACGCTGCTTCGAAACATGCCGTGGTGGGCTGGGTTCGGGCGATGGGCGAGTCCCTAGCTCTCGAAGGCGTCACGATGAATGCAATCTGTCCTGGTGGAGTCGCTACGCCGCTGGTCGGCCGGGTTGCAGCGGACGCTGGGGATGAAACCAGACTCCTTCGCCCATCCACTGTTGCCGAAGCTGCCATTGCCACAGCCTTGAGCGGGGCCAACGGACAAGCGGTGAGTGTTGTTGCCGGCCGAGACCCAATCTGGCAGGCTCACGACTTCAGCGATGTTCCCGGATTCCCTGGGTCTCTCCTGGCGAAAGGCTCCTGATGAGCATCATTATTACGGCAACCCTGTCGTTCGAAACCGAAGCCGACCGCGACAACGCGGTGCGCCTAACGAGTCCGGTCCAGGCCGCGACCCGTGCCGACGAGCCGGGCTGTCTGGCCTACTGCTTTGGGGCTGACCCAGTAGAGCCAACTCATATTCAGGTGTACGAGTTATGGGCGGACCCGGCCAACCTTGCGCTGCATTTCGATCACCCCAACTACGCCAAGATGGTCGAAGTGCTCCACAACTGTGGTGGGTTCCTCAGTAGCGAGAACCGGCTGTACGCCGCCGACGACCGCGGCACCGTGTACGGCGAGGACGGCAAGTTCCGCTTCGGCGCCGTCGACGATCAATAGCGGTCCCTGTTTCGGGTTGGCGTTTTCGGGTTGGAATTAACCGTTTGGTATGTTGGCGGCGGCGAGTGGGGACTCGCCGTCTCGGGGGAGCACATACCAATGGAAATCCATCCACAAACCGGACTCGGTGTCGCCGACGACGGAACCGATGTCGGTTGCCCAGTAGCTAGCATCGACTTCTTTGCGCCAGCGGTCAACGACTGTCCGTATCCGGCCTACCGGACCATGCGCGACGAGGCACCGGTGTGGCTCGACGAACGAACCAAGATGTACATCGTCACTCGTTACGACGACGTCAAAGCGGTCCTTCGTGACACCGAACGCTTTGTGAACCGGCGCCCCGAGATCCGTCCGGGTCGCCGCACCGAACTCACGTTGGCGCTGTACAAGGAGAAGGGTTGGGTCCCGGGGCCAACGCTTGCCGGGCGAGACGATCCGAACCATAAGGAGATGCGTGGTTTGTTTAACCACGCCTTCCGCCCCAACAAGATCAGGGCGCTCGAACCCCAGCTTGAGGAGCTCGCTCAGCGGTTGGTTGATGATTTCATTGACGATGGCCGCTGCGATTGGGTGAGGCAGTTTGCCGTGCCGCTGCCGCTCATCATGATCGGGATGCAGATGGGTGCCGACGAGTCCGATATCTGGCAGATCAAGGCGTGGACCGATGCTTGGGTGCAGCGGCTCGGAATGATGCAGACCGAGGAGGAAGCTATTTGGTCGACCGAGATGGAGATCGAAGCGCAGCATTACTTCCAACCGATCTTCGAGCGTCTTCGCGTCGAGCCTGATGATTCGCTGCTTTCGGACTTGGTGAACACCGTGGTCCCCGAGTGGGGCCGCACGCTCACCGACGAGGAATTGCACGCCGAGATGATGGCCGACACCTTCGTCGGCGGCTCCGAAACGTCGACCAACGCCATCTCTGCCGGGGTCCGGCTGCTGATCGAGAACCCGATGCAGTGGGAGAAGCTCAAGGCCGACCCCGATACCTATGTGCCCGTCATGGTCGAAGAAGTTCTGCGAATGGAGAGCCCGGTGCAGCGGCTCATCCGCACTGCAGCGGTCGATGTTGAGCTTCATGGTGTGCTGATTCCCGAGGGCTCGACGGTGAGCGTTGCCTATGCGGCGGCCAACCGCGACGACCGCGAGTTCGATCGCCCCGGCGAGTTCGACCTCGACCGCAAAGATGCTCGAAACCATTTGGCCTTCGGTTTCGGGATTCATCATTGTCTTGGCGCAACACTGGCGCGGCGCGAATTGCAGCATTCGTTCGATCAAGTGGCTCGGCGCTTCGATGACCTGTGGTTTATCGAGGGCGAGAACGACTTCTCAATTGCCCCCAACTACCACCTGCGGGCACTGAACCATTTGAACATCGGGTTCACGGCAGCTTCCTAAGCGGAGCGCGCCAACAACCACAAGAGCTACAAGAGTAAACAAGGACAAGCACATGGAAAACGTTGACGGGCGCGTAGCCGTTATCACGGGTGGAGCCAGCGGAATCGGGCTTGGCTTTGCCCGCACGTTCGGAGCAGCTGGCATGAAGATCATGCTGGGCGATATTGAAGAGGCCTCGCTTGCAACAGCAGCGGCCGAGCTGTCGGGTTCCGGGTATGACGTCGGGACCTTTGTCGTCGATGTCACCGATGCAGCGGCCGTCGACGCGTTTGCCGATGCCACCTACGCCCAGTTCGGCGGAGCTCACCTGCTCTGCAATAACGCTGGCGTCGTGGAGCGGCACGACGTTTGGGGCTCGCTCGAGGATTGGAAATGGGTCATCGACGTCGACATGTGGGGCGTAATCCACGGGATGCATTCGTTCATCCCCCGCATGCGCGAAGCCGGCGGACCTGGTCACATCGTCAACACCGCATCGACCGCCGGCCTGCTCGGTTTCCCGGGCATCTCGTCCTATGTTGCGGCCAAACACGCCGTGGTGGGTATGAGCCAGTCGCTGTTTCACGAGTTCGCGATGGAAGGCTCACCGCTCGGGGTTTCAGTGTTGTGCCCGGGTGTGGTCGACACCCAGATCAACAGCAGCACTCGGAACCGGCCCGGCGTCGATCCGTCGACGGTCGACGACAACAAGTTCGAGGGTTGGCAGGAACTCCTCACCCCCGAGCAGGTGGCCGAGGTCGTGCTGGCCGCCGTTCGCGAGCGCCAGTTCTGGATCTTGCCCCACGAGCACTACGGCGAACAGGCTCTGGCCAACGCGCAAGGCCGCATCGAGAAGTCCGATCCGGTCATGCCGCGGGTCAACCGCTAGCTCGACACCAATCAATCCAACGAACACCCGATAGAGGACTATCAATGAGCGACGACGCGAACTACGAAGATCTCACGAGCTGCAACCTTGACGACGACATGGAGGCCAAACTCCTTGCTACGCAAAAGGAATGCGTCTTCCAATGGACAACCAAGGCCGGCGAGCCATTCGGTGTCGTGATGTCGTTCCTTGAAAAGGACGGCACCTTCTGGCTAACGGCGGCCGAGAAGCGGGCTCGGATCTACGCCATCAAGCGAGATCCTCGCGTGGCGATCGCCATCACTAGCGTCGGCAGTGGCCTCCGCGGCGGCATGACGGCCTCGTACAAAGGCATCGCAAAGATCCATAAGAGCCAAGAGGTGAAGGACTGGTTTTACCCAGAGTTCTGCGCCAAGATCCGGCCCGACAGCGAGGTTGCTCGCGCCTCATTCCAAGAACACCTCGACTCGCCCGACCGAGTGATCATCGAGGTTCCCACGCACTACAAGCTGACGTTCGACAGCATGAAAATGTGGTCGCGTTCTCCCGACGCGATCTCGGACCAGCGGCGAGAAGAGTTGGCACGCGAAGCAGAGTAGCGCTCGTCGATAGCGACGACTTCAGATGGCAATGATCTCGAAACCGAATGTTCATCTGGGGCCCGTACTTTTACCCCGATGACAACCAAGAAGTCCCTACACCTGACCGGTCGCTGAGCGTGCACATCTCGCCGCACGAGCAGGAGCGTCTGATGATTCACGTCGCGGCTGACGTGGCGCGGTTGCGTCAAGCGCGCGGACTGAAACTCAACTACCCAGAGGCGGTAGCTATCTTGACCGACTGGGTGCTGGAGGCAGCGCGGGATGGTCGCACCGTCGTCGACCTGATGGAGGCTGGACGCCATGTGCTCACTATCGACGACGTTATGGAAGGCATCGCAGAGATGATCGACGACGTGCAGGTCGAGGCGACATTTCGTGACGGGACCAAACTGGTGACCCTGCATCACCCCATCGGCGTTCCCCGATGATCCCGGGTGAGATCGTCGGCCCTGATACGCCAATTGAAATCAATGCTGGTCGGGCGGTAACAACGTTGCGAGTCGAAAATGTTGGCGACCGACCAATCCAGATTGGCTCGCACTATCACTTCGCGGAAGCGAACTCGGCGCTGAGTTTCGATCGCGAAACCGCACGCGGACTTCGCCTTGATGTTCCTGCCGGCACCGCAATCCGTTTTGAGCCGGGCATCGCCGCCGACGTCGAACTCGTACCCCTGGTCGGAGCGAGAATCGTGCCTGGTCTTCGGGGGCTGGTAGCTGGACCGGTCGATACCGAGTGAGTCGCATCGACCGGCCGCGGTACCGGAACCTCTATGGCCCAACAACACACGACCGGATCAGGCTTGCCGACACCGACCTCTGGATAGAGATCACCGACGACTACTGCGTCGGCGGCGACGAAGCGGTCTTTGGGGGTGGAAAGGTCATCCGAGAGTCGATGGGTCAGTCGACGTTGACCCGGGCTGACGGCGCCCCCGACCTTGTCATTACCGGAGCGGTGATCCTCGACCACTGGGGGATCGTAAAGGCCGATGTTGGGATCAAGGACAGGCGCATCGTCGGTATCGGAAAGGCCGGGAACCCCGACACGATGGACGGGGTCGACCCCGCTCTCGTTATTGGTCCGTCGACCGAAATTATCTCCGGGAATGGAAAGATCCTCACTGCTGGTGCCATCGATTGTCATGTTCACCTGATCTCTCCGACCTTGCTCGACGAAGCAATTACATCGGGGATCACCACGATTATCGGTGGCGGCACGGGGCCGGCGGAGGGGACCAAGGCAACCACGGTCGCTGGATCGTGGTATCTCGAACGAATGCTCGAGGCGCTCGATCATTGGCCCGTCAATGTCGCGTTGATGGGCAAGGGCAACACGGTCAACCCCGAGGCGATGTGGGAGCAACTGCGGTCGGGCGCTGCTGCATTCAAGCTTCACGAAGACTGGGGAACGACGCCGGCTGCTATCGACGCATGTCTTACCGTGGCCGACGCCTCGGGTGTACAAGTGGCGATTCACACCGACACCCTGAACGAGGCCGGGTATGTCGACAGCACGTTGGATGCCATCGATGGTCGCTCGATTCACACATTCCATACCGAAGGTGCCGGCGGCGGTCATGCGCCGGACATCATGAAGGTCGCTTCGTACCCCAACGTGTTGCCCTCCTCAACGAATCCGACGAGGCCACATACGGTAAACACCGTGGCCGAGCACCTCGACATGCTGATGGTTTGCCACCATCTCAATCCATCGGTTCCCGAGGACCTGGCGTTTGCCGAAAGCCGCATTCGGCCTTCCACCATCGCGGCAGAAGACATCCTCCACGACATGGGGGCTATCTCGATGATTGGCTCCGACAGCCAGGCGATGGGCCGAATCGGCGAAGTTGTGCTGCGCACATGGCAGACCGCTCACGCCATGAAAGTCCGGCGAGGTGCGCTAACGATCGGCAACGAATCCGATGGGCTCGCCGACAACTTGCGAGCTCGACGCTACGTCGCCAAATACACGATCTGTCCCGCAGTGGCCCATGGACTCGCTTCCGACGTGGGCTCGGTCGAAGTAGGTAAGCTCGCTGACCTTGTGCTCTACGACCCGGCGTTCTTTGGTGTTCGCCCGCACCTCGTGCTTAAGGGCGGCATGATTTCGTGGGCGCAAATGGGCGACGCCAACGCTTCCATCCCGACTCCTCAGCCGCAGTTGCCGCGACCGATGTTCGGTGCCGCTCCTGGCGTGGCGGCTGGCTTGTCCATCGGCTGGGTGTCGAACGCAGCATTGGAGGATGACCTTCCCGCACGACTGAATGTACGACGCGAACTCGTTCCGGTTGGCAACACTCGCGCCATTCGGAAGTCAGACATGACCCTCAATGAGGCCATGCCCGACATCGACATTGAGCCCGACACATTCGCGGTGCGGATCGATGGTGCCCTCGTGACCGAGCAGCCCGCCGAGTCACTGCCGATGGCCCAGCGGTACTTCCTCTACTGATGCACGCCGCACTGATGATGCTGGTGGACGGCCGATTCCCGGCGGGCGGCCACACCAACTCGGCTGGCGTGGAAGCCGCTGTTCGGGTCGGCGACATTCGCGACGAACCATCGCTGAGGCGGTACCTCACCGGACGACTCGCCACCACCGGGATCGTCGATGCGGCGTTTAGCGCTCACACTGCCGGTTTGGCTCCGCCGTTTGATGAGCAGCTGATTGCACTAGGCCTTGAGTACTCGGCGCGGGTGCCCTCGCCGAACCTACGCGATGTGAGTACTCGTTTCGGACGACAGATGCTTCGAGCCGGTGCGCAAGTTTGGTCAAGCCCGCTGTTGGACGCGGTGGCGAGTGGACAACCCGGCGTTCATCAACCGCTAATTCTTGGTGCTATAGCGCAGGCTGCAGGGGGCACCCCCAACGACGCTGCGCTGCTCTCGCTTCACCACCTGGCCGCGGCGGTCACTTCGGCCGCTATCCGCCTGCTTGGCCTCGACCCCATGTCTGTAGCGGCCATGCAAGCCGAGATGAGCGAACAAATCGATGCCTGCGCGAATGACGCTGACCTCTGGGCTGGAGCATGCCCGGCCGACCTACCAGCCAACAGCGGCTCGCTAACCGAAATTCTCGCCGAGGATCACGGCCGCTGGGACGCCCGACTTTTTGTCGCCTGAATTGAGAGACCATGCCACCGCACGACATTCCTCACGATGATTTCATCGACCATGCGAGCCACGAGCGATCGCTTCCAAACGGTCGCCAAGCCTTGCGCGTGGGTATCGGCGGTCCCGTCGGTTGTGGCAAAACCACCCTGGTCGGTTCGCTCTGTTCGTTGCTCAGAGACGAGTTATCGGTGGTTGTCGTTACGAACGACATTTTCACGTCGGAGGACGCCGATGCGCTTCGCGAGTCGGCGGTTCTGCCCGATGATCGAATCGTGGCCGTCGAGACCGGCTGTTGCCCACACACCGCCATTCGCGACGACATCGCGGCCAACCTTGATGCGGTTGAAGGACTCGAGGAGCGGCATGGCGACGTCGACCTCACGCTTGTTGAGTCGGGCGGCGACAATCTCACGGCGATCTTTAGTCGCGGTCTTGTTGACGTCCAGATCTTTGTGCTCGACACCGCTGGTGGTGACGACGTGCCCCGCAAGGGTGGTCCCGGCGTGTCTATGGCCGACCTTCTGGTCATTAACAAGGTTGACTTGGCGCAGTACGTCGGCTCGGACGTGGAAGCGATGTTGCATGATGCTGGCGAACGACGCGACGGTCGTCCGGTGCTTGCTACCTCGCTCGTCGACCAGCAGGGCGCCAGTGATGTCGCCGAGTGGATTACCACACAGATAGCTGCGTATCGGGCGTGAAGGGCCATGGCTCGATCGTTGTCGCCGGACGCAATGTTGCTGCAGGCCAAGGATCGAGACTTCAAAGCGCGTACGCCGAACCTCCCTTTAGTATTCGTGAGTGCGGCGAGCGGGTGCTTATCGCAGCGTCAGCGGCAGCTCCGCTTGGTGGCGATGAGTTGTCCTTACGGGTCGCAGTAGAGGCCGGGGCTCGCGCAGATATCGGAACAGTGGCATCGACGATTGTTTTGCCGGGGCCCACGGGTGCGCCCTCGACGATGTTCACGGATTGCTCGGTGGCCAGAGGCGGACATCTTGAATGGGTCGGGGAACCAACGGTTTCGGTTGGCGGCTCTGACCACACGGTGTCAACCACGGTAAGGCTCGAAGAGCTGGCGACATGTCGGATTGTGGAAGAGGTGTCGCTCGGGCGGTCGGGAGAGCCATCGGGCACGCTGCGGCTGGTGCTGCGGGTCGAGCGCTGCGGCCAACCGCTTGTCCATCACGACGAGCTCTTTGGACCAAGTGTTCCGGGCGCTGGCAGCGTTGTTTCGGTTGGCCCGGCACGTCATGTGTTGTCGGAGGTGGTGGTCGGCGTCGAAACCGGGGAGTCGCGCTCGGTGGTCGGTAGTGAAAGCCGGGCGGCCTGGCTACCTGTGGCCGACGACGCAGTACTTCTTCTTGCCGTTGGGCCCGACCGGCCAGCCGTGCTTGCGGCGGTGGCCGAGGTGTACCGCAAGCCATCTTGAGATTCGGCGAAGTCGGCGAGGTCGGCAGAAGCGGGTTGATCACGTCGGCCGTTCCGCAAGCTATGCAGCCAATCGGCCATGACGGGGAAAGAAGTCGGTGCCGTTTCGTTCGATGACGGTATTGGGTGCGATGGGGTCGACGATGGCCTCGAGATCGGCCAGTACCTGTTCGAGGAGATCGTCGTTGGCGTCGCACCAGTCGTCCTCGAGCCAGCCTTGGCTGGTGAGGCCGTCAGCTATGGCTACTGACCAATCGTGGGTGGTGAGCTCGGGGCGGTCGACAACCATTGCGGTGGTGGTGGCCTTGGCACTGGCGACCCCGGCAAACCCCTGGGCGAAGCCACAACGGTCGAGTACCGCATGTTCGATTATGGGCAGGTAGACGAGTTCTCCCTCGAGGGCGAAGAAGTAGTCGTCGCCTCGGTTTCCTTGGGTGGAGTCGGTTGCGATGAGGACTTTCATGGGGCATCTCTAGGGGTTTGTTGTCGGACGTGTCGACAGGGCGGAAGCTGATACCCAGAACTTACTGAGGCCCTGTGACAGTCTGGATGGCTTCTACCGGCGGTGGGTTCGAAGGAACTCGTCGACCTGGCGTTGTGCGGCCGCCCGGATTCGGGCGTACTTCTGCGAGCTCTTGGTGACTTGTTTCGCTCCAGGGCGACGAGCGGCATCGAGCGCAGCGTCGTACTCGGTGTGGTTGTGGCGGATGTGCGCACGGGCGGCGAGCTCAGCTCGGGCAGCAACTGTTTGGGTGGCGGTTCGGCCGACTCGGCCGCTTCCGATCTTTGCGGCATCCGATGCTTGCTCGGCGATGGTCGTCGCGAGCTTCTTATGTTTCGTCGCGAAACTGAGATACGTGAGGATGGCCTCGTGGAGTTCGTCGATATCGCGATCTTGGCGCCGATCTCGAGCCATCGAGGCCGACACCTTCTTCGCCTTTGCCGACTTGGGCGCCGCCCGCATCGCCTTCTTCACATCTACCTTGGGAGCGTACGTTCCAGCGGAAACCGCTTTGCCCCATTTGCCGTTGGGGAGCTTCGGGCGTTCCTCGACAAGCCACCAGCGTTCGGCCGCTGAGCGCACTCGACGGGTTACTGCCGGGTCGCCTTTGGGGACGAAGACCCAACCGTCGGGCACATCGATTTCGGCGCGTTCGTTGGGCGAGAAGACTCGAGTAGACGAGCTTCCTGGGCGGACGGTGCGGGAGGGGAATTTTGCCACGGCCGTAGACACTGCCAGTCGGTGGTGTCGAAGTGGTGGAGGGGTCGGACGGGACGCGCCTGCTAAAGCTCGGCGATGAAGTCGCCCATGCGATTCTCGGTTTCGGCGGTCTGGCCACCCTCGTCGAGGAACGCCTGCATTCGGTCTTTCGCCTTTGGGTCGGAGATGAGCTGTTCGAAGAATCGGCCCTCTTGTACCAGGCCTGGTGTGGGATCTAGTTGGCTTGCCAGGACAGCAGCTTTGGCCCTGGCGACGGCATCGGGTGGGAATCCGGCGAGTCGGTGGGCAAGGCGGTGCACGAAAGTTTCGAGGTCGGCGCTGGGAATGAGTCGGTTGAGCCAGCCCCACTGGACGGCGGTGTCGGCATCGATGTCGTCGCTGCCGAGGACGATCTCCATAGCGCGGCCTAGGCCTACGAGGTGGGGGAGTCGCTGCGTGCCGGTGCCTCCGGGAAGTATCCCCATGCCGACTTCCATCTGGTTCACGATGGTCCGTTCCGACCCGAACCGCATGTCGCACGACGCCGCGATTTCGGCACCGCCCCCGCCAACTCTTCCGTCGATCATGGCGATGGTTGGTTTGGGCATGGTGCGGAAGAGCCCGCAGAGTCGATGGAAACCGTGTGGCTCGGTCATTGGTTCGGTCGGTGCCGGCATCTGGAGGATTGCGCCGACATCGAAGTGGGCGAGGAAGAAGTCGGGATTGTTGCTTCGCAACACCACAACTCGAACCGATGAGTCCTCGGCTGCCTGGCTGGCGGCGACGAACAGAGCCTTCGTGAGCTCGTTGGTGATCACATTGATTGGTGGCGCATCGAATGTCAGAGTTCGAACTCCGGCGTCGTCGCGTACGAGAAGTCCATCTGCTGGCATGCTCCGACCCTATATCGCCAGAGCCGAGCAGCGAATTGAGCAGACCTGGGTGTGGACATGTGGCGTGTTCTTGGAGCCTAAGGCCCGAGGTGCCAGACTCGGCCATGGCGTTCGAACCCGACATCCAACCGATTGTTGAAGACGACGAGGCGCTTGCAGCGATCCTCGCTGACCCCGAAGC
>CALGZB010000159.1 GCA_937934655.1 uncultured Acidimicrobiales bacterium
TGCCGCCGCGATCGTCGAGCATCTTCCGACGTGGGTTCATCGCAGTGTGGCTGAAGTGGCTACGCACGCCGGACAACTGAGTCGCCAACTCGAAATGGCTGCAATCGCTGCTGGGAATGCAGCGGTTGACGATATCGGCCAGAAAGTGGTCGAACTGTTAGCCCTCGATATCGACGAACAAACCACAACGCCCCTTTCGTTGGTGAGGAACGCGGTGCCGTACCCGACCCAAGCACTGCGAGAAGCCGGAGTTCCGCCGCTTGACCGCGCCGACTTCGATATCGCAGCGTTTCCGGATGACTTGTACGCATTGACCCCGGCCAATTTCGCCGAGGTTCATCCCGATCTCCATGTTCCTGGCCTCGAGTGGGGCGCCGCGAAGGCGTTTGTGCACCTTCGTCGACGAGAGGCCGAAGGTCGTGTCTGAACCCAACTCGCCGACGGTTGCGGTCTTTGTCCCCGATCTGATGGACCAGTCGAAGGTACGGGCAGCGTTTCCTGAGGCCGAACGACTTCGATCTGTGGCCCAACTCACTACCTGCGAGGCGTCGGTAGTCATCGTCGACCTCAACCGATCCGGAGTTATTGAGGCCATCCCAGAGGTCGCCGGCAATGTCATTGGCTTCGCCTCGCACGTGGATGACGACATGATCGCCCTTGCATGGGCCGCTGGCGCATCCAATGTGTTGCCTCGATCGGTCTTCTTCAAACGAATCGCCGAAGGCTCGCTGGGACTTCCCGACAGTTAACACAGCCGAAACAGAGTTGTTACACGCGCGATATTCCGAGCTTGAAAGATAGTGAGGTCTTGGAAGTGCCTTCGCGTCGATGGGGACCGAAGCACTCGCATTTGAGTTAGCTGGGCACTGTTGCCCGGATGCTGCTCGGTGTTCGTCTTGCTACATCTGTGCTTACAGTCTTGCTCATAAGGGGAAAAATATTATGGAAAGCGGCGATATCGCCTGGATGCTCATATCCACCGCGCTTGTGGTGTTTATGGTGCCTGGTCTGGCTCTGTTTTATGGGGGCATGACCCGCACGAAGAACGTGCTGAACATGTTGATGATGAACATGGTGTGTATCGGCATGGTGCCGTTGCTCTGGGTCTTGTTTACCTACTCGCTTGGTAACAACGGCAAGGCTGGCGAAGACCAGGGTTGGTTCGAGCTCGGCGGCAAGCTCATCGGTGACTTCAACGTGGCTGGACTCGACGGCATCGGGGGAACCGATCTCATCGGCGTCGCCTTCTTTATGACCTTCGCCTCGATCACCCCAGCGTTGATCTCGGGAGCAGTGGCCGACCGGATGAAGTTCTCCGCTTGGGTCATCTTCGCAGCGATCTGGTCGATCATCGTCTACACACCCATTACCTACTGGGTGTACACCGGCTTCCATCACACCGGTGGGTTAGGTATCGATGCCGATCTACCGGCGCTCGACTTTGCCGGAGGAACGGCCATCCATATTAATGCGGCCGCCGCCGCCCTTGCGTTGGTGCTGGTACTTGGGAAACGCAAAGGATGGCCCGGCGAGGCAATGCCTCCGCACAACCTCACCATGGTGCTGCTCGGAACGGGAATCCTCTGGTTCGGCTGGTTCGGGTTTAACGCCGGTTCGGCAGGAGCCGCTAACGGCCAAGCAGCACAGGCACTCATGAACACCTTTGTTGCCCCAGCTGCTGGCATGCTCGCCTGGCTTGTCGTCGAGCGACTTCGTGACGGTCACGCGACCACGTTGGGTGCAGCATCGGGTCTTGTGGCCGGTCTCGTGGCCATCACCCCCGCCGCCGGGTACGTAAACACGATGTCATCGATCGTCTTCGGGCTGGTTGCCGGTGTGGCTTGCTACTTTGCCGTTCAGCTCAAAACCAAGTTTGGCTATGACGACAGCCTCGATGTGGTCGGCATCCATGGCATCGGTGGAATCGTGGGTGGCCTGTTGCTCGGCCTGTTCGCTACCGATGGGGTCGAAGGCAGCGTCGACGGCTTACTGTTCGGGAACGGGAAGTTCTTCCTGACGCAGGTCGTGGCGATGTTGAGCGTGATTATCTACTCATTCTTCGTTACGTATGCGCTCGCCAAGGTTCTGAACAGCGTCATTGGACTGCGGGTCGACCCCGACGATGAGCTTGCGGGGCTTGATCTTAGCGAGCATGCAGAGAATGCATACAGCAATGCGTAAACCCGAAGCGACGTTCTAATCTTTGGCTTCGACAGGACGCATGACTATTTGTGCGCTAAATTATTGAGTGACGATGGTGGGAACCAAGTTGTAGCGGGTCTTCTCTGGGGGGAGAAGGCCCGCTCCTTCGTTTTTCATGTCGCCGATTGGCGTTTTCCCGTTACCGATGGCGTTTCGGGAAATTACGCTGAGGGGAGTGATGCGACGGTCTCTCGCATCCAGTCGACCATCTCGGCAATGATCTCTTCGTGCGAGTCTTCGTTAAAGATCTCGTGCTGGAGCCCCGGATAGGTG
Source organism: uncultured Acidimicrobiales bacterium (assembly GCA_937934655.1). Taxonomy (GTDB): domain Bacteria; phylum Actinomycetota; class Acidimicrobiia; order Acidimicrobiales; family SHLQ01; genus CALLQB01. Next base: position 2,476 of record CALGZB010000159.1, read on the forward strand.
ACTCGAACCGAACCCGGCACGTTGGCCAACGGTTCGCTGAAGTGTGGTGGCACAAGGCGGTCGCCTGCACCATGCATGATGCGGAGAGGAAGGTCGATCATCCCGACTTCGGCGGTGGCCTTGGCCATTGCCTCAAAGATCTCGTGGCCCATGTTCGTTGTCGACGCATTTACCCGGAGTGGGTCAGCGGTGAAGATTTCGCCGACCTTGGGGTTGTTGGAAAGGATGTCGCCGACGACCTCCCCCTTGATCCGGAGTCGAGGGGCGATCTTCGAAAGAATCGGTGCGCCCTTGCGTTGCCAGGTAGGGACTTCGGCGCCGAGCGCAGGGCCGCTAAGAGCGGCGAGATCAGGTTGCGGGTGGTTGCTTTGCAGATACCGGGTCGACATGAGCCCACCCAATGAGTGTCCGATAAGGGCAACGGGCACGCCGAGCTCTCGACGCAGCGCCATCGGATCCACAAGGTCGCGGACGAATTGATCGAACGAGTCGACATGGCCCCGTGGTCCCCCCGAAAGGCCAAATCCGCGGTTGTCGCAGGCCAAGACATCGATACCAGCGTCGGAAAGTAAGCGTCCGACATGTTCGTACCTGCCGCTGTGTTCGCCAATGCCGTGAACCAGAAGGGCTGCGCACCAGGGTGACTCGGCCGTCCAGCGTCGTCGGTAGTGAACAAGTCCGTCGTCGGTCTTGGCCGATTCCTCGATACTGGAGCGTGGTTCGTCAAACAATGTTTCAATCCTGATGTTCTTCTGGGTGGCCATCCCAGGGTGGTGTTCGTGGCGCATCGAACATGGTGGTGTACGGTTCGCCGCGAATCGCCGAGAAGGCCGCGTCGATCCAGTACTCCTGACCGGTCAGGTTACCTGGTAGTAGGTCTTGGCTAAACCATCCGACATCGAGTGTTTCCAGGGGGTGACCCTGCAGTTCGCCGCCAACCGCCTTGCAGACAAACACCGTGGAGTAGAGGGGGATACGGGTGAAACCCAAACGGAGACCGTCGAGTATTCCGAGCACGCCTGTGACTTCAACATCGATGCCCGTCTCCTCCTTACATTCCTTTACCGCAACCTCGCTCGGCGAGTAGCCCACATCGGCCCAGCCGGTGGGGTAGAGCCAGGTTCCCGAATCAGAGCGCTGGATGAGCAGCAGTTCTCCCTTGTCGTTGCCAACGACGGCCCCGACGGTGCTCTTGGGTGTGACGTATCCGGCAACACCGTCGCCAACCATCTTGGTCCACTCGGTGATGAGTACCTCTTTGGTGTGGGGCGAACCGGCCTTGGCGCGCATGTCGGCCGCCACCTCGAGGATTTCCTCGAATCGTTCGGCTTCATATTGATTCTGGGTGAAACCCAAACCGGTTCGGGCGGTGGCTGAAAGCGTTTCGCTCCAGCGGATGAGATCGGCCTCAGATGCTGACACATCCCGATCGTAGTAGGGCCAGCGCAACGAGGGGCTGGGGAAGCCCGCTACTAGGTCATCAGCGAGAACAAGATGGCCCGTTCAAGGTCGGCGAGCACGTCGGCGTCGTCGAGTTTCTCGCCAGCGGCGGTGCGCACGTAGAAGTTGTCAACCACGTCGTGCATCAAGGTTTGGACTTTGGCACCGACGACGTCGAGATCAAACTCGTGGAACGACCGGACGATCTTGTAGAGCACCCCGATGTCGTCGGGGCAGCTCACCTCGATGATGGTGGCGGCGCTGGACGTGGTGTTGTCGAAAAGTACCGACGGAACGAGTGGGCGGGCGGATTGGGCGCGGCCCTTCCGGTACGTGCGTGCCCGTTCGGCAAGCCGCGCTTCTATGGCAATCCCGCCCAAGAGTGCGCGTTCGAGGTTTCCAATGACATTGTCCCAAGGAGGAGCGCCCTCGTAGGCGTAGGCAACCCGGAAGAACTCCAGCCCCATGCCGTTCTCCGAGTGAGCGGAAGCTTCAAGAATGTTGATGCCGTTGAGGGCAAGGACCCCGGCGACTCGGGCGAACAACCCCGGTCGATCTGGAGCGACGACGGTCAGGGTGTTTTCGCTTGCTTCGATTTGCAAGGAACCGTTCGACATGAGCGCAAGTTGTGCGTCGGTCGGAAACTCGCTTCCCGCCACGTCGTCCATGTCGCCGCCGAGTAGAAGGTGCGCAGTGCGTTCGAGAAGCGTGTCGACGAGTTCGGCCTTCCACGTGCCCCACGCAGCCGGACCAGTTGCGATGGAGTCGGCCTCGGTCAACGCTCCGAGAAGTTCGAGGAGTTCGACCGAGCCAACCTCGTCGGCGACGAAGCGCAGTGTGCCGTCATCGTCAAGATCTCGGCGCGTGGCGACGTCGGGCAGAAGGAGATGGTGACGCACCATGTCGACAAGCGCACCTGTCTCGTCGCTGTCGAATCCCATACGCGGACCGATAACCCCCACGAGATCGATGCCGACCTCGGTGTGATCGCCCGGGTAGCCCTTGCCGATGTCGTGGAGCAGTGCGCCGAGTACAAGGAGGTCGGGGCGATCGACTCGATCGGCGAGCGCCGCAGCCTCTGAAGCAGCTTCGATGAGGTGCCGATCGACGGTAAAGCGGTGATACGCGTTTCGTTGCGGCCGGCTTCGGCACGGCTCCCATTCGGGAAGAAACCCGGTGATAAGGCCAACCTGATCGAGGGCCTCCCACACAGGGATAGCGGCGCGTCCGGTGAGAAGCAGATCCGAGAGAAGAGCCCGAGCCTCATCCGGCCACGGTTCGGTCAAGGGTGGAGCCTCGTTGGCCAGTGTCGAGAGTGTTTCGCGCTCGATAAAGGCCTGGTGCGTGGCCGCGGCTGCTGCAACGCGAAGCGGGAGGAGGGCATCGGCACTGACCTCGACTCGTCGATCCAGGCGGATCCGACGATCTTCAAGAATGACACCTGGGGCGACCTCGCGCGGCTTTGCGCTGCGAAGGCGGCGACTCCGGAGGGATCCATGAATTCGATTCCAGACCCCGTTGCTCGACCAAAGTACTGAGCGTCCGGCGGATGCAACCTCGGCCATCAACGCATCGGCGTCGCTGAACCCGAGTAGCTCGGCTACCTCATCCTGCAGCTCTAAAAGCAGCCGGTCGGAGGGGCGGCCGGTTATCTGATGGAGGGCAACTCGAACATCGGTGAGGGTGGCGGCAGCGGTGGCGAGCGCCGGCCGGTCGAGGTCGGGGATCCATGGCTCAGCGGTCTCCGCCCATGCCATTGCGTGTAAATCGCGAAGGCCACCTCGCGACTCCTTGAGATCGGGCTCGAGTAAGAAGGCGAGTTCGCCGTAGTTGGCTTCGCGCTGTCGCACTTGTTCGTGAAGGTCGGCGAGATAGCGCTTCTCACTCTTGCTCCATTGCGCAAGGCCGCCAGTGGCAAGCTCTTGGGTGAGGCTGGCATCGCCAGCAAGGTGGCGCAGGTTGAGCAGGGCGGTCGCGGTGACGAGATCGTCGGATGCGAGCCGAAGGGTCTCTTGCACGGAGCGAACGCTGTGTCCGAGCTTGAGTCCCTCGTCCCACAACGGATACCAGATGCTTTGGGCGAGTGCGGTTACTTCTTCGACGCTCTTGTTTTTATGGTGAAGGAGTACGACATCGATATCGCTTTTTGGTGCGAGGTCGGCCCGTCCATATCCGCCAAGCGCAACGAGCGAGATTCCCTGGACAGCTTCAGCTGGCTTGGCGCCAGAGGTGGATCCGTTGTCGGCCACCGCTGACAAAAAGAGCTGCTCAAGCCACGAGTCGGTGGCATCGGAAAGCGCTCGGGTGTAGCCGAGGCCACGGGTCGCCAGGTCGGCCATTGCATCGGAGCGTGCTTTGCGTTGGGCATCTTCCACAGGCCAAGCCTACTGCGGTGACCTTCGCACCACTTTTTGGTTTGGCGTTTAGATGCGTCAATTTTTGACCAAATGTCCCTAGAGTAGAAAGTCAAGCTGGGGCATGGTTTAGGTTGATCGACGCGTTTTCGGCGGATCTGTACACGCTCCACTTCTCCACAACCCAACCAACACGAGGTCAAACTCATGAAGTCTCTCTCATCACTACGGGGGCGCGTTGCCGCCTCGGCAGCGACGACGCTTATCGTCGCTGCAAGTCTGGGAGCCGCAGCGGCGCCAGCATATGCCCAAGGCACCGCTTGCGGTTCGGCGCCAACCGGCTACAACGTTATTGAATCCAACGATGCAACGATTGTCGGCACCGCAGGAAACGACTTCATCTGCGCCGGTAACAGCGCCAACGACATCCAAGGCAAGTCCGGCGATGACATCATCTTCGGACGGGGCGGCGACGACACCGTCGACGGCGGCCAGGGCGACGATGTTATTCGTGGCGGTTCCGGCGACGACATCCTCCGTGGTGGAAACAAGACCGGCGCCGATGTCATCGATGGCGAAGCCGGCAACGACAGCCTTCGCGGCCTCGGCGGGCCAGACCAGCTCTTCGGCGGACCAGGCGACGACAAGATCCAGGGTGGCGGTGGCTCCGACCAGATCTTCGGTGGCGACGGCAACGACATCCTCAAAGGCAAGCCAGGTGGCGACACCATTAACGGCGAAGCTGGCGAAGACAACATTCAAGCTGGATCCGGAAACGACACCGTAAACGGTGGCGAAGACGACGACGTTCTCGTCGGTGGCAAAGGCAACGACCTGCTCGACGGCTCGACCGGCGATGACATCCTCAAGGGCAACGACGGCGACGACGAGCTCTACGGCGGTAGTGGAAACGACAAGGTCGTGGGCGGCGCCGGCAACGACATCATGGGTGGCGACGCCGGTACCGATGACCTCGACGGCCAAGGTGGTACCGACTCTGCTGACGGCGGCGCCGATACCGACACCTGTATTGCCGAAACCCGCACGAACTGCGAACTTCCGGTGAACGACGCCGATGGCGATGGCGTCCTCGATGCTGACGACAACTGTCCGCAGAACTCGAACCCAAACCAGGAAAACCTCGACGGCGACGCTCTTGGCGATGCTTGTGACCCTGACGATGACGGTGACACTGTTCCCGACACCGTCGACAACTGCCCAGCTGACCGAAATGGTTCTCAGGGCGACCTCGATGGCGATGGCGAGGGCGATGTGTGTGACCTCGATGACGACGGTGACGGCGTCCCCGACGCCACCGACAACTGCCCGGTCGATGCAAACGCCGATCAGGCCGACGGCGACGGCGACGGTATTGGTAACGCTTGCGATGACATGACTGGCGACCTCGACCTCGATGGCGTTCCGGATGCACTCGACAACACCCCAAACACCTATTTCGTAGTCAACCGTTTCGCTGACGTGTCCTCGGTCGGTGGCTGGACACCAAATGGCACGGTCACCGTGACCGTGACCGGTAGCGCAGCTCAGACCGTTACGTGTAACGCAAACGCCAATGGCGACCTCGGAATGCTCGATGATTCGGGCAACGTGTTCATCACCGCTTGCGTGCTGCTGCCTGTGCCGCTCGGTATCGGTGACGTTGTCACCGCAACCGATGACACCGACGGGGCAGTCAAGACGGTCACGGTTTCACTTGAGATCACCAAGGTCGAGCGTTGGAGCGAGACCGTCTTCGGAAACGCCCCAGCCGGATCGACGGTTGAGGTTATTGCGAAGGGCAACAACGGAGCGAGCGCACCAGTTATGGCGACGGCCGACGGAGCCGGAATGTGGAGCGCAGATTTCAGTGCCCTTCCCTTCGACATCGATGCCATGAACGGCGCTCTTGTGGCTAGCGCAACCTTGGTTGACGCTGAGGCAGACGTTGAGGCAACGGACTTCAACATCGACCATGCAGGTATCGCGTTTGATGCGGCGAGCGGCGCTGTAACGCCGGTCGACAACTTCGACTTCGCACCTGGAGTTCAGGTAACGATCGAGTTGCTCGACACCGACGGCACCACGGTGCTTGAGACGGTGTTGGCGAACACCAACGCCATCACGGGTAACTGGTCCGGCACACTGGTCGGGCCATTCGCAACTGGCATGACGGTTCGGGTTACTGACCCAGGAACAACCGACGTGCTGACGGTAGCGGTTCCCTAGTACCAGTGCGCGGGCTTGGCCCGAACGCACGATGAAGTGACGCAAAAACGACACAGCCGCACCGGTCTTTGACTGGTGCGGCTGTTGTTGTTTTCGAGTGAGTTGCTAACCCGGGTTGCTCCCGCGAGTTTCTCAAGAGACGTTGCTAGAGAGCGCCTAGTTCTCGGTGCGGAGATCGAACCGGTAGACGTTGGTCTGACGTTCCTCGAAGCCGATGTTCTTGTAAAGCCTGTTCGCGGCCTCTCGCGAGGGCCGGGAGGTCAGGTCGACCGTCTTGGCGCCAGCAGTGCGTGCCCGGTCGAGGGCAAACTCGTTCAGTTGGCGTCCAACGCCTTTGCCACGAGCGGCTTCGTCGACCACAACATCCTCGATCCACGCACGCATGCCCGTAGGGATGCGGAACAGAGCCAGTGTGAGGCTTCCGACGATCAGGTCGTCCAGGCTGGCGTCGCGGGCTACCAAGAGCACTGAGGACCGGCTGGACGCCATTGCCCGCAGTTCCTCGACGCTCGGGGGTGGGTTCGACTTCGAAAGCTGCGGAATGAGCCGGACGAAGGCGTCGACGATCTCGTCATCGATTTCGGTGACTTCGGCGATGGTGATCATGAGTGCAATATTCCTTTTGGAGCGCTTCGATCAAACCAGAAGAGGCTGTCAGAGGAGTGTACCTATGGGTTTTCATCGGCTGATTCATGCGGGATCCAAGCACTTCAACCGGTACGCATCACAGGTGTTGTGGTTATTGATCGATACCGCAGATACCCTCAGCCTCCGTGTCTTCCAAATCCGTGGATTATCTCCGCCTCACGAACGAACTCCCAGCGAAAGCCACGGTTCTCGTTGCGGCTTTCGAAGGCTGGAACGATGCTGGCGACGCCGCCACTCTTGCCGCCAAGCACCTTCGTGAACGGTGGAACGGCTCCGAATGTGGCCATATCGAGCCCGAAGAATTTTACGACTTCACCGCCACTCGCCCACGAGTGGCGCTCGACGATCGTCGGAAACGACAGATCCAATGGCCCGACATCAGTATCTGGGCAGGGCCCATCGATAGCGAGCGCAACGCCATCGTGGTATTGGGCGCCGAGCCGCAGCTTCGGTGGCGAACCTTTAGCCAAGAGATCATCGATATCGCGAACACATGCCAGGTCGAACAGGTCGTCACGCTTGGGGCTCTCCTCGCCGAAGTTCCTCATACGCGGCCAACCCCGGTGTTCGGTTCGAGCGAGAACATCGATCTCGCTGCCCAGCACCAGCTTGAACCGTCGTCATATGAAGGCCCAACGGGAATCGTCGGCGTCCTCAACACCGAGTGTCTCCTCAACGGTCTCGACGTGGTGAGTCTTTGGGCAGCGGTTCCGTCGTACCTTCCGGGTGCGTCGTCGCCGAAGGCTGCCCGAGCTTTGGTCGATCGCTTGGCGCCGATTCTCGACGCTCAGATCAGTACGTCAGACCTCGATGTGGCTACCGAAAACTATGAGCGCCAGGTCGGCGAGATGGTTGCCGAGGATGAAGACACGGTCGAATACGTCCGTCAGCTCGAAGAGCACCATGACGATGACGACAAGCTTGGCTCCTCCGATCCGGCGGCGATGGTGGAAGAACTCGAGCAATTCCTTCGGAACCAGCAATAGCTGCAAGTCTCCCCATTTCGGGGCACCGGCTACGATTTTGCTTGTGTTCTCAACGACCGTACCGATAGTTACTCCGATGAGTGTTATGTCGGTGCTCGCTCCACAACGTGTTTTTGAGGTCCAACCGTGACGATGATCCACCACCCTGGTGGGTCGCTCGCTGACGGCAGCGACCCGCTGCACCTCACCGCGGAGCGCGCCGGCTGGACCTATGCCGGCCTCCGAGTGCTCAAGTTGGAGCCAGGCGAGTCACGCACTATTCCGACGAGCGCGTACGAGATGGTCATCCTTCCTCTCAGTGGTGGTGGACTTTCGGTTGAATGCGAAGGCGAGCTGCTTTCTTTGCAGGGACGCGAGACGGTATTTAGCCGCGTCACCGACTTCGCGTATGCCCCGATTCGTTCGGACATTCGCATCGCTAGCGGCGACGGCGCCGAGGTTGCGTTGTGTATGGCGAAGGCCGAGAAGAAACTTGCACCGGCCTATGGCCCGGCCGATGACGTCGTCGTCGAGACGATTGGCGCCGGTCCGGCTACCCGGCAGGTCACGAAGTTCTTTACTCCCGATTCATGGGATGACGCCGACAAACTGATTTGTTACGAAGTGCTGACGCCCGATGGCAATTGGTCGTCCTATCCGCCGCACAAGCACGATGAGTCGACGAAGAGTGAGTCGAAGAACGAACAGCTGAGCTACTACCGCATTGGCGAGGCGGGAACCACGAACTACGCCAGCGACGGTTTCGGCTTTCATAGGTCTCTTGGCGACGCCGGCGATTCGAACAAAAACACGAACAACAGCAAGAAAGACGGCAAGAAAGACGGCAAGAAAGACAGAGGCGGCGACGAGACCATTGCTGTCGGCGACGGAGATGTTTGCGTCTTGCCCAGCGGGTTTCACGGTCCAGCTGCCGCCGCCCCGGGCTACTCGATGTATTCGCTCAACGTTCTTGCCGGCCCTGGTGCCGAGCGTGCGATCGAATCGACCGATCACCCAGATCATCAGTGGGTGCGTACCTCGTGGGCGTCGATGCCGCAGGATCCTCGCAGTCCGATGACCTCGAGCGAGGGTTCTCGACCCTAACGGGCAAGCAGGGCCGCGCCGAGTGCTCCGGCGTCGCTGCCGAGCTGGGCAAGAACGACCGGAACGTTTGGACGGAATGCGCCGCCGAGCATGGTGGAGCTGACCGCAGTTTCGACGCGCTCCCGAAGCGGTTCGCCGATCTCGACGAGTCCTCCACCCAGCACGATGCGTTCTGGGTCGAGCACGTAGATCAGGTTGAGCATGCCGACCGAAACGTCGTTGGCGAAGATGTCGAGAACAGCATGGGCCTCGGATTTGGCCTCGTCATCATGAAGCGCTTCGAGAACGTGTTCGCCGCGGATGGTGTCGATCGTTCCGGCGAGAGCGATAAGGCCGGGGGTCTTGCCATCGCTGGCCATCGACCGGGCGAGAACTCCGAGGCCGGTTCCGGACGCCCGCATTTCCCAGGGTCCTTGCACACCGGTGTGATGGGTGTCGCCATCGGAGTTCACGACCATATGGCCCGCTTCGCCAGCGAGGCCGTGGGCGCCGGTGTAGAGCCGCCCGTCGAGGATGAACGCTGCGCCAAGACCGGTTCCGAGAGCGACGTAGCTCAGGTTCTTGATGCCGACCGCAGCCCCGAAGATCGATTCGGCCCATACCGCAGTGGCAGCATCATTTTCGACAACGACTGGGCGATCGAGTGCTGCTGCTAGACGATCGGCGAGGGGGAAGTCGACAATCTCGGGAATGTTGGGTGAGAACTTCACCCAACCGTCGCCGATTGCACCAGCAATCCCGACGCCGACGCGGTCGATTCGTCGACCTAGCTCGGTTTCGAATCCGGCGATGAGGTCGCGGATTTGCTCGACCGATTCGTCGCCGCTGCGCGGCCGTGGAACCTTCTGTCGAGCAACAACTCGAGGTTCGCTGACGCTGTCGTTCGATGGGTCAAGGTCCAGCACCAAGCCGAGGGTCTTCGTGCCTCCGATGTCGAACCCGGCGCACAGCATTCCCGGGGTCGCGGAGAGCGCCGTTTCGGATTCCGAGCTACTCATCCTCGAAACCGAGTCGATTGATATCGATGATCAGGTTGCCGGTTTCCACTCGGGTCGGCACCGTTTCTAGGCCTTCGCCCGTGGCGGGATAGGTATTGGTTTCGTCGCAGGTGTCGAAGAAGAGTTCGGTATCGGCATCCCACTCGACGATGCAGTCGGGTGCTTCGGGCACTCGGGCGAAGAAGGCAACCCAGCCCTCATCGGAGTCGTCGCCCATGTGGTTTACCCATACGGCTCGGTTGGTGCCGACGAGGTCCGAGAACGGCACGGGTCCGTTGTCGCGGATTTCGTTGGCGAGTCGATTGGCGTTGATGTTCCGGAAATCGCTATCGCCGATTTTGAGTTCGACGCTGTTGCCCGAATTCGAAGCAACGAGGACCCCAACGACGATCAACGCCGCGACTCCGACCGCTGCAAGGCCGGCAACCAATGCGCCCCGGGAGCTGAGTGAAGGTCCTTTTGCTACCGGCATGATGCTGAAGTGAGGGTGAGCTTCCGTGAGAGTGGGGTGAGAGCGGGGTGAGACTGATCGCGAGAGTGAAGGAATGTGGTCTCGGCCCACTAGTATCGCCGAGGTGCCTCTCGCAGGTGCAGTCGGCAGCGATGAGTGTTGCGACACAAACAACACCATCTACCAAGCCATTCAACATCATCATCTAACAAAATAGAGATGGGCCGCACTCTCTCGATCGTTTGATCGGGCGGCCCGAGGAGACTCACGTGGATCTGTTCGAATATCAGGGCAAGCAGTTCTTTGCTCAGTACGGGATGCCGGTATCGCCGGGCGAAGCTGTGCAGAGCGTCGATGACGCTGTCGCCGCAGCTGAGCGGCTTGGCACACCAGTGATGGTGAAGGCTCAAGTTCACACCGGAGGCCGTGGAAAGGCTGGCGGCGTAAAGTTCGCTGCCACCATCGACGATGTCCGGGAGCACGCGACCAACATCTTGGGTCTCGACATCAACGACCACATTGTCGAAAACCTCTGGATCGAAGTCGCGAGCGACATCGCCGAGGAGTATTACGCGAGCTTCACCCTCGACCGCGCCGCCAAGAAGCATCTCGGCATGCTCAGCGCCGAAGGTGGCGTCGAGATTGAGACCGTGGCCGAAGAAACCCCCGACCTCATCTCCAAGATCTGGGTCGATCCGGTCGATGGTCTGTCCGAAGAGGTCTGTCGGGAATGGGTGGCCAAAGCCAACCTCAACCCCGATGCCACCGAAGGCACCGTCGACATCCTCATGAAGCTGTACACCGCGTACACCGAGGGCGATGCCGACCTTTGCGAGATCAACCCACTCATCCTCAC
>CALGZB010000160.1 GCA_937934655.1 uncultured Acidimicrobiales bacterium
TGCCCAGATGCTGGCGCGGGTATGTCCCACAGCCATGGTCTTTACCCCCAGCCGCGACGGCATCAGCCACAACCCCGCCGAATACACCGCCCCTGCCGACCTCGAAGCCGGAGCCAACGTGATGTTGCAAGTAATGATGAAACTCGCAAGCGCCGAGTGCGAACTCTCACATGAAGGGCATACAAATGGCTGAGGCCACACCGCCACTAACGCAGCCTCATGCGGCGACGCCTCCGCTTACGCCGATGTCGCTGGCAACCCTTCTGGGTCGCATCGACCACGAGTGGACCAGCCGCAAGAAGATCTTCGACCTTCCTACTGCCAGATTCTGGAAGCCCGACCCCGAGATCGATCTTGGTTTCGAGTTTCTTGGTCGCCCGTGTGCCACGCCGATCGGCCCCGCAGCCGGCCCCCACAGCCAGTTGGCGCAGAACATCGTGCTGTCTTGGCTCGGCGGGTCCAGATTGTTCGAGCTGAAGACCGTCCAGATCATCGACGACCTCGAGATCGCCCGCCCGTGCATCGACATGCAGACCATTGGCTACAACATCGAGTGGAGCCAGGAACTCACCGTTCCGCAAAGCCTCACCGAGTACGTCAAAGCGTCGATGCTCCTCGAGATGCTTCGCGAGTGGGAGCCAATCGCCGAACTTGTCGGCACCGATCCTGGTGCGCACGTGTTCGATATGTCCGTTGGTTACGACCTGGCCGGAATCAGCGACGAGAAGGTCGCCACCTTTATTTCTGGCATGCGCGATGCGTCGGCCGAGATCGAAAAACTCCGCCCCGAGATCGCCGGAGCCGCCGGGGGAGCGTTCGCGCACCTCGCCGACCTCGAGTTCAACCCACATATCTCTGGCACCCTCACGCTTTCGACCTTCCACGGCTGCCCACCTGAAGAGATCGAGTCGATCACGAAACACCTCATCGACGTCCACGATCTCGACGTCATCGTCAAGCTCAACCCCACGCTGCTCGGTTACGAAACCGTGGCTGGCATCGTCAACGACGAACTTGGCTACACCGACGTTCCGGTCAAGGAACAAGCCTTTGCCGACGATCTCCACTTCGAACGCGGCATCGAACTCATCGGCGAACTCAACGAGTACGCCAAAGAGCGCGGCAAGAAGTTTGGTATCAAGCTCACCAACACCCTGGTGGTCGATAACCAGAAGGGCTTCATGCCCGACGAAACCATGTACCTATCGGGCCCGCCCCTTCATGTGTTGGCGATGACCCTGCTCGACACCCTCTCCACCGCGTTGCCTGGCCAGCTCGATGTGCCTGGCCACGATGGCGAGATCATGGTGAGCTTCTCGGCAGGCATCACCAAAGACAACCTCTGCGACGCGCTGGCCACCGGCGTGAACCCGGCAACCGTCTGCTCCGACCTGCTCAAGCCCGGGGGCTACGGCCGGCTGGCGCCGATGCTCCGCAACCTCACCACCGAGTTGCGTGACTCGGGCCATACCAACCTCACCTCCTGGCGGGCTGCTCGTCAAACATCGGCGGCTGCCGCTGGTCACGCAACAACGGCCGCCGAGCACGTTCGTGTCATCCGCGGCGAAGGCATCGAGCCCTACCACCTCACCGGCAACGAGAAGCTGCCCCGCGTGGTCGACAACGAACTCGAAATGTTCGGCTGCGTGGCCTGCAACTTCTGCGTCACCGTCTGCCCCAACGATGCGTTCACCAACATCAAGAGCCTTCCCGGCGTCGACGCCATGAACGGGCGCCAGCAATACCTGGTGTTCTCCGAACTTTGCAACGACTGCGGTAACTGCCTGACCTTCTGCCCCGAAGAGGGCGATCCGGCGGTCATCAAACCTCGGCTGTATACCGACCCCGAGCTCTTTGCCGCCCGTGAAGGCCAGGGTTACCTGCTGGTCGACGGTCGAATCGTCGACCACCGCGGGCCTGACCCATCGGTGCCGCTCATCCAACAACTCCTCGACTCTCAAGCCGGAAACCCACTCGCAGCGGCTCTCTCAGCTGACGGCGCCGCCGATGGGGAAGCATGAGCGACTCTCGCAAAATTCATATCGGCGCTGCCCAGCTGGGACCCATCGCCAAAGACGAGTCGCGCGCCGACGTCGTTCAGCGTCTCATTTCTCTCCTGCACCAGGGGGCGGGTGTGGGGTGCGAGCTTGTGGTTTTTCCCGAGCTCGGCCTCACAACCTTCTTCCCTCGTTGGTTCACCGAAGACATCGCTGGGCACGATCATTACTACGAAACGTCGATGCCCAGCCCCGAGACACAGCCGCTTTTTGATACCGCAAAGGAACTCGGAATCGGTTTCGCGCTTGGGTATGCCGAGCTCACTGAGCCTGATGACAGTGGCCCAACAAAGGGACAGCGTCATCGCTACAACACCACCGTGTTGGTTGAGCGCGACGGCAGCATCGTCGGCAAGTTCCGCAAGGTGCATATCCCCGGCCACGAAGGCGACGAACCGTGGCGGCCATTCCAGCATCTTGAACGCCGGTACTTCGAGGAATCCAACGAAGGCTTCCCCGTGTGGCGGTGCTTTGACAGCATCGTCGGCATGGCCACCTGCAACGACCGCCGCTGGCCCGAGACCTACCGCGAGATGGGCCTGCAAGGTGTCGAGATGGTGCTGATTGGTTACAACACACCAATCCACTACGCCCCCGACCCCGGCCAGAACGCGCTGCAGGGATTCCATAACCACCTCTGCATGCAGTCGGGTGCTTACCAAAACGGAACCTGGGTAGTCGGCGTTGCCAAGGGCGGCACCGAGGAAGGCGTCGAGTCTTTGGCGCAGTCCTGCATCATCGCTCCGTCGGGCCAGATTGTGGCGCAGGCAGTCACCACCGGCGACGAGCTGATCTCGGCGGTCGCCGACCTCGACTGGTGTAATCACTACAAAGAAACGCTGTTCAACTTCGCCACGTATCGCCGCCCCGAGCTGTACCAACGCATTACTTCACAAAAGGGCGTCATAGCGCCCCCTCCTCTTCCTGCCTCCGGAGACGCCGATCTCCCCATGTCTGGAGACATAAACTCATGACCGACTTCACCCTCAACGGTTCACCAGCGTCGGCCTCGGCCGATCACGAACACCTGCTCGCTGCGCTTCGCGACGAGCTCGGTGTCATCTCGCCCAAGGATGGCTGCTCGCCGTCGGGCCAATGTGGTGCCTGCACCGTGCTGGTCGATGGCAAGGCCCGGGTGGCCTGCCAAACCTCAATGGAAAAGACCTCAGAATCTGAGGTTCTCACCCTCGAAGGCGTCTCCGAAGAAGAGCGCACCCGCTTCGCCACCGCCTTCGCCGCATTCGGTGCCCTGCAATGCGGATTCTGCACGCCGGGCATTCTGATGCGTACCAAGTCGATGATCGACAAGAAGGGCTCCGACCTCACCCGCGAGGGCGCCGCCCGCCTCATGGGCGGAAACCTCTGTCGCTGCACCGGCTACACCAAAGTGCTCGACGCTGTGGTTGCTTTGGCTCAGAACGAAGTTCCGGTTGCCGTGCAGCCCAAGGGCGTCGGCAGCCGCGGCATCAAATACGAAGCGATGGACCTCAGCCTTGGCGATCGTCCATTCATCGACGACATGATGCCCGAAGGCCTGCTCCACGGCGCGTTCAAACTCAGCGACCACGCTCGGGCCGACATCGTTGCAATTGATACCTCGGCCGCTTTGGCGGTCGATGGGGTAGAAGCGGTCTTTACCGCTGCCGATGTGCCGGGCGAATTGCGCTCGGGCCTCATCCACAAAGACTGGCCGGTGTTTATCCCCATCGGCGGGCGCACCAGCTACTTGGGCGACGTGCTGGCCATGGTTGTGGCAACCGATCGGCCCACCGCTCGTCGGGCTGCGCAGTTGGTGGAGATCACCTACGACGTGAAGCCGCCGATGACGAACCCGGCCGAGGCGGTTGCGTCTGACGAAGATGCCGTCTGGACCCTCGACGGCAACGTGCTGTCCACCAGCACCTATGCCCGCGGCGATGTTGGTTCGGCGCTCTCGGATGCGGTTCATACCGTCACCGAGACCTTTCAGACCCAGCGAATCGATCACGCGTTCATCGAACCCGAGTCGACCCTTGCTGTGCCCGTACCGGCCGGCCAGCCTTTGCCTCTCACCAACCCAACAACCGGCGGCGAGCCCGTCGACTTCACCCGACTCATGGTCTACTCCGGTGGCCAGGGCGTTTGGGATGACCGCAACGACATCACCCGCATTCTTGCGTTGGATGAAGGCGTCGTCGTTACCGAACTCGTAAGCAACGGTGGAGCGTTCGGCGGCAAAGAAGACATGTCGAACCAGGGCCAAACCGCTCTGGCTGCGTGGCTGCTGCAAAAGCCGGTCAAGACCACCTTCAGTCGCGAAGAGTCCTTTCTGGTGCACACCAAGCGGCACGCAATCCGCATGACGTATGAGGCGGGCTGCGATGCCGACGGCAAACTCACCGCTCTTCGGGTTCGCATGCTCGGCGACTCGGGCCCCTACGCATCGGTCGGCATGAAGGTGCTCGAGCGGGCCGCTGGCCATGCCTCCGGCCCGTACGTGGTCGACAACATCGACGTTGAAGCCATCGCCGCCCGAACCAACAACTCCGTCTGCGGTGCGTTCCGTGGATTCGGCGCCAACCAGGCCCAATTCGCCATGGAAGGCGTTATGGACCGCCTCGCGGCCGCCGTTGGAATTTCCGGCTGGGAGATCCGCAACCGCAACGTGATTTCACCCGGCGTTGTTTGGGGTCCAGGTCAGATCATGGACGACGGCTGTCTCGGCGCGCAAGAGTGCCTCGATGCCGTGAAGCCGGCCTACGACGAAGCCGTCGCCGCCGGCAAGGCGGTTGGTGTCGGGCTCGGCTTGAAGAACTCCGGACTCGGCAACGGTTTCAAAGAGATCGCCAAGGCTGTCGTGCACTTCCGCGACGACGGCAAGATCGAAGTTCGTCACTGCTGGACCGAAATGGGCCAGGGCGTTCATACCGTTGCTCTCCAAGTAGCCGTCGAAGAACTCGGCGTCACCGCCGAAGAGATCGAAGTCATCGTCGACTCCACTCGCGAGCTCGGCGCTGGGCAGACCACCGGAAGCCGAGGCACCCTTATGGGCGCCGGGTCTGTTGCCGACGCCTGCAAGAAGGCCATCGCCGATGGTTGCAAAGTCGGCGTCGACTACGAAGGCGAATACCGGGTCGACTGGACCAACTCGCTTACCGAAGGCCTCGAGAACCCAATCATTCACTCCACGTTCGGCTACGCCGCTCAGATGATCATCATGGACCCCGAAACGGGCGACATCGACAAGGTCGTTGCCGCTCACGATGTGGGCCGAGCCGTCAACCCGCTGCTTTGCGAAGGCCAGGTGGAAGGCGCCGTGCATATGGGCCTCGGCTACGCACTGAGCGAGGGTTTCCCCTGCGACGAAGATGGCCGACCCCTCAACACCACGTTGCGCAACCTCGACATCATCCGCCCCAAAGACATGCCTGACGTCGACGTCATTCTCGTCGAGTCGGCCGAACCCAACTCGCCCTACGGCATCAAAGGCGTGGGCGAGATCGGACTCGTACCAACCGCTGGGGCCGTTGCCGCAGCGATGCAAAAGGTCGACGGCACCTGGCAGACCGAGCTACCTCTGGTCAACCACGCCAACCGAGAACGAGCCTCCGCATGGCAACCAAAGTAGTGGCCGAGAACCAGACGCCTGGTCTGGTCTGCGCTCATCATCATCTGTACTCGGCGCTCGCCCGGGGTATGCCGGCGCCGCCAAAGACGCCCACCAACTTCATCGAGATCCTGCAACAGATCTGGTGGCGGCTCGATACCGCCCTCGACGCCAACACCATCGAATGGTCGGCCAAGTTGGGTGCGCTCGAAGCGCTGGAGCGCGGCTGCACCGCCATCGTCGACCACCACGAATCACCCAACGCCATCGACGGTTCGTTGTCGATCATCGCCGACGGCTGTGCCGAAATCGGTGTGCGGGTCAATGCGGCCTACGGCATCACCGACCGACACGGACCCGAAGGCGCCGCCGCTGGGCTGGCCGAAAACGACCGATTCCTCTCAGAAGGTGGGCGAGGCATGGTTGGGCTCCACGCAGCCTTTACCTGTGAGCCCGACACCATCGCCGCCGCTGCCGAAATGGCTGCGAAGCACGACGTTGGTGTGCACGTGCACGTCGCCGAAGGCCAAGAAGATACGTGGGAGCTTCTTTCCGGCCACACCGCCGAGAACTGGTGGCTTGTACACGGTGTGTACCTGCCCGACGATCACGGCCTTCACGGCACGATGATTCACAACCCGCGTTCCAACATGAATAACTCGGTCGACTACGCCCGCCCGCGACGGTTCGCGAACCCGGTCGGGCTCGGAACCGACGGCATCGGTGCCGACATGCTCGACGAGTTCCGAGTGGCCTTTGTTCGGGCCCGCGAATACGACGTCGAAACCACTCCGGACGATATTTGGGCCTGGTTTGAACCCGGCTGGGCACTTCTACCCGAAGCACGCGACGACATCGTCACGTGGGGCTACTCGCCCATGGACCCCTGGCGGCTGGCGTACAGCCCCGGAGTGTCACCCACCAAGATCGAAATCGACGGCAAAGTGGTGTTCGAAAACGGCACCACCACCCTCGTCGATGCCGATGAAATCCGTGCCAAAGCAGCTGAGGCTGCGCAAGATCTGTTCAAGAAACTGGAAGCAACCCCATGACCGATACGCAATCAACTCCCTCAAGCTCCCTAGACATTTTTGGTGAGTTCGCCCCCGACGGACAGCAGTCCTACGACAACGCAGTGCAACGCTTCGCCGAGAGCAACATCGTGTTGCCCACCTTTGCGCAGCTTCGCGACCCGTCAACGATCCCCGAGTCGATCACATCGCAGCTCAGCGAGGTCGAAAAGGACGCAGCCGACCCTCGCAACCTGTTCCGGGTGCACTGGTACAACGAACACGCCGACGCACCCGGCGCCAACTACCCGGGCTTCGTCGATGTGCCTACCCACATCGAACTCCCGAGCGAACTCACCGGCGTCGATGCCCGCATCGTGTTGGCCTTCGGTAACCGGTTCCCAATGATCCGTGCTCACAAAGTGCTGGCCGCATACTCCTGCCTGGCCGCTCGCCTGGTGACCGGTCGCTTCGACCCCACCGAGAACCGCGCCATCTGGCCATCCACCGGAAACTACGCCCGTGGCGGCATCGCCATCAGCAAGATCATGGGCTGTCGCGGCGTGGCGATCCTTCCCGAGGGCATGAGCCGCGAGCGGTTCGAATGGCTCGAGCGTTGGACCACCAACCCCGACGAAGACGTCATCAAGACCTTCGGCACCGAAAGCAACGTCAAAGAGATCTACGACGCTTGCAACGAGCTGTCGCAAGACCCGGTTAACGTCATCCTCAACCAGTTCAGCGAATTCTCGAACCACCTCGGTCACTACGCCGTCACCGGCCCGTCGCTCGAAAAGGTCTTCGAGCATGTCACCGCCGACCGCCCCGGAAACCTCGCCGCCTACGTGTCGGCATCAGGCTCTGCGGGAACCCTCGGCGCTGGCGACTACCTCAAGGACCAGCACGGTGCTCGCATCGTGGCCGTCGAGGCACTCGAGTGCCCCACCATGCTCTACAATGGCTTCGGCGATCACAACATCCAAGGCATCGGTGACAAGCATGTGCCGCTGATCCATAACGTCACCAACACCGACCTGGTCGTCGGTGTCAGCGATGACAGCACCAACAAGCTCGACATTTTGTTCAACACGCCTGCCGGTAAAGACGTTCTGGCCGAACGAGGCGTCGACCCGATGCTCACCGCCATGCTCGTCGACTTCGGCTACTCCTCGATCTGTAACACCATGGCCGCCATCACGGCCGCAAAGACCTGGGGCCTTGGTAGCGACGACATCATCATGTCGGTAGCCACCGACGGCAGTGACCTGTACAACTCCGACCGCGAACGCATCATGTCCACCCACTTCTCCGGCGGATTCGATGCGGCCGATGGTGCCAAGGTATTCGACGAGCACCTCGGCGAACTGCCAACCGAGTACCTAGAAATGGGCGAGACCGAGCGCAACCGGGTATTCAACCTTGGCTACTTCACATGGGTCGAGCAGCAGGGCATCGAGATCCCTGACTTCGCGAAGCGTCGCAGCCAAGACTTCTGGGACGGATTGCGCCCACTCGTCGGCAAATGGGACTCGATGATCGAAGACTTCAACGCCGCCACCGGCGCATCGTTCGAATAGTCCTCGATGTCACAGAACCCCTTCCTCCGGTACCGCGATCGGCTCGATTCCTACGAGCCGGTTCGCTCCGGAGCGATGACCGACGACCGTTTCGTCGAGATCGTCCAAGAACTCGACGCCGCAGTATCGGCGGTTGAGGGGCATGGCTTTGTCGAGACGCCGCTCGTCGACGGCACGGCGCTGGCCCAAGAAGCTGGGCTCGATGTTGAGCTCATCATCAAGTCCGAGCCGCATAACGTTGGCGGATCGCACAAAGCCCGGCATCTCTTTGGTGTCGCACTGCACATGGCGGTGGCCGATGCCCTGGCCCCCGGCGACGTCCAAGCCGACCAACGGTTAGCGATTGCGAGCTGCGGTAATGCGGCACTCGGCGCCTCGGTTATCGCCAAGGCGATGAACCGGCCGCTCGATGTCTTTGTCCCTGTTTGGGCCGACGAAGCCGTGGTCAGCAAGCTGGATGAGTTCGGTGCCACCGTGAACCGGTGCGAACGTCGTGAAGGCGAAGCTGGCGATCCTTGTTATCTCCGGTTCTCCGAAGCTGTTCAGGGCGGAGCGCTTGCGTTTAGCGTTCAGGGTTCCGACACGCCCACCACGTTCGATGGCGGGCGCACCCTTGGCTGGGAACTTGCCGACCAAACCGCCGATGGCGGCGGGCTCGATGCCCTCTACATCCAGGTCGGTGGGGGAGCGTTGGCTACTGCCGTCTCCCTGGCGATGCCCAATGTTCGCCTTCACCCGGTGCAAGCCGAAGGGTGTGCGCCACTTCGCCGGGCATGGGATCTCCTCGCACCCGATTTCGATTTCGATGCTGCCGCAGCGTCACCCGGCGACTTCATGACGCCATGGGACGAACCGCAGAGCTTTGCCAGCGGCATCCTCGACGACGTCACCTACGACTGGCTTCCACTGCTTCGTCGAACCCGAGAGACCGGCGGCGAACCGGTAGTAGCCGACGAATCGCTCATCGTTCGTGCCTACGACCTTGCTCACTCGGTCACCGATGTGCCCGTGTGCTCTACCGGAGCAGCTGGTTTCGCTGGACTCTTGGCGCAACCGCCATCGGGTCGTGAACGGGTAGGGGTGCTCTTTACCGGTATCGATCGGACCTAGGCTCCATCGCATGGCGGGCGACCACTTGCACCCAGTACAGCAGTCAGGGCGAGCGATTGGTTCGGTCACTCGAGCCGATTCGGTCCTTGCTGCGCTAGAACTCCTCGCCGATGGTGCGAGCCGGCCCGTTGCCGGCGGTACCGACCTGCTTCTTGACCTTGAACGGGGCGGTCCGGGAGACGCTGTTGATCTTGTCGATCTGTCGTCGGTTGCCGACGGCTCTTTCGATCAGATCATCGACGAAGGCGAGGTCCTTCGACTCGGTGGCGGCGTGACCCACAACCAAGTGGTTGCGTCGAACCCGGTGTTTGATCATGCGCTGCCGCTAGCCCAGGCGTGTCTTGAGATCGGGTCGCCGCAGCTCCGAAACCGGGCAACGGTGGCGGGAAATCTGGCCACCGCGAGCCCAGCCAACGACAGCATCTCGGCGCTTCTCGCCCTCGATGCAACCGTCGAACTCAGCAGCCTGGGCCTCGGGGGAAACGACACCAACGGAGCTGACGAAATTTCGATTCGCCAGGTTCCAGTCGAGGAGTTCTTTACCGGTTTCCGCACAACGGTGCTCGAAGCTGGCGAGCTCATCACGGCGATTCTAGTGCCGAAGCTGGCCGAGGGTCAGCGGGCAATTTGGGTGAAGCTCGGACTTCGGAAGGCGCAGGCGATTTCGGTAGTTCATGCCGGGCTGGTCGTGGGCCTCGATGGCGACACCGTCACCGACGCTCGCCTCGCCATTGGTAGCGTCGCGGCCACCGTCGTCATCGTCGATGCGTTCGCCGATGCGCTCGTCGGCCGTCAACTCGATGCCGCAGCGATCGGTGTTGCCGCGACCGCCGCCACCATCGCTGTTCAGCCAATCTCCGACATGCGAGCAACCGCCGAATACCGGTCGCAATCGGTCTCGACACTCATCCGCCGCTCTCTAGAAACCCTCGCCCAAAACCGCCAAGCAGAAATGTGGCCAAAGAACCCCCCAACCCTCAACCCAACCCAAAACCCCCCAACCCAAAACCCCGAACTGGTACAGGATTTGGCTGCCTCAGCAGCCAGATCCGGTACGAGTTCGGAGACGTTGTTGGAGTTTTTGCGGGCTGAGGGGTTTGATGGGGTGAAGGAAGGGTGCGCTGAGGGCGAGTGCGGGGCTTGCACGGTGCGGGTCGACGGCACTGCAGTTATGAGTTGTTTGGTTCCTGCAGCATCGGTGGATGGCGCCCAGGTCGCAACGGTCGAGTCGTTGGTTGTCGACGGACAACTCGACCCGATTCAGCAGGCTTTTATCGACGAGTTTGCTGCGCAATGTGGCTTCTGTATCCCCGGGTTCGTCATGGCCGCCTCAGCGTTGCTCGACGAGATTCCGAATCCTGATGACGACCAGATCAAGATGGCCTTCAGCGGAAACCTCTGTCGTTGCACCGGCTACTACCCGATTATTCAAGCGGTAAAGACCGCTGCCGAGCGTCGGAGCGCGTCATGAGTGGCGGAGTCGGGCAGTCGCCCATCCGCTTCGATGCCGAAGGCAAGGTCACTGGTGCCGCGAGGTATCCGGCCGACCACGTTCCTACCGATGCGCTTCACGCCAAGGTGGTTTTCTCCAATCAGCCCCACGCCCGGATGTTGTCGCTCGACATCACCGGCGCCGAAGCGGTCGATGGTGTGCTGTTCGTCCTCACGGCCGCCGACGTGCCGGTGAATGAATACGGTCTGACCATGTTCGACCAACCTGTCATGGTGGGTTTGAACGATACCGGTCGGACCGGTGTCGCCTCGGATGTAAGCCGCTGGGAAGCCGACAAAATCGCTGTCGTTGTCGCCGAAACCGTCGAGGCCGCGGCAGCCGGAGCGGCCGCCATCGTGGTGAAGTGGGAGGCACTGCCAATCGTTGCCGACATCGCTGCCGCTATTTCCGACGAGGTGCTGGTTCACCCCGAGTCGGGCAGCAACACTTACTACGACCTCAAGATCCGCAAGGGCGATATCGGTGCTGGCTGGGAAGCCGCCGACGTGGTCGTCGAAGGCAGCTACGAGCTTCCTTATCAAGAACACGCCTATCTCCAGGTCGAGGCGGCAACGGCATGGACCGACCCCGAGGGGCGGCTGACGGTCGAAACCAGTGGGCAATGGACTCACGAAGATCGCGAACAGATCGCCCATGCGCTCGACCTTCCCGAGCAGTCGGTTCGGGTTGTCTACGCGGCAATCGGTGGGGCGTTCGGCGGGAAAGAAGACATGACCCTCCAGATCGTTTTGGCCCTTGCTGCTCAACGACTGCATGCCGAGGGAATCGAGCGTCCGGTGCACTGTCGGTGGTCGCGTGAAGAGTCGATCGTCGGTCACCATAAGCGTCACCGAGCTACCATTCACGCCAAGCTTGGCGCAACGAGCGACGGCAAGATCACGGCCGTCGAGGCCGACGTTTGGCTCGATGCCGGGGCGTATAATTACACCTCCAACAAGGTGCTTGGAAACGCTCATCTCAGCGTTGGTGGCGCCTATGAGATCCCGAACGCTCGCATCGATAGTCACGCCGTGTACACCAACGCCGTGCCCGGCGGAGCGTTCCGAGGTTTCGGTGGCCCGCAGGGCGCATTCGTCGCCGAAACGCAGATGAACAAGCTCGCCGCCGCGCTCGGAGTCGATCCGGTCGAGCTCCGTCGTCGCAACACATTGCGCGACGGAAGCGAAGGCATCACCATGGCGATGATGCCGGCCGGGGTAACACTGCCGCAGGTCATCGATGCGTGCGAAGAGTCGGCCACCGAACCTTTGGCGGTTGCTCCATTCGCTCCGGTCGCATCACTCCCGGCTGATCCACGAGCGGTAAAACACGGCAGAGGATTCGCTGCGGGCTACAAAAACGTAGGCTTTAGCTTCGGGTTTCCTGAACGCTGTGAGGCCGAGATTCACCTCCATGGCGATCCTTCCGATGACGCCCCCACCTCGGTCGAAGTTTTCCATTCTGGCGCAGAGGTCGGGCAGGGGATGCACCAAGCGTGTCTGCAAATGACCGCCGAAGCGACGGGCGTGCCACTTGACCGTGTGACTGGAACGTTCTCCGACACGGCGACTACCGGAGACTCCGGATCGGCCTCTGCCTCCCGCCTCAGCTGGATGGCCGGTAACTCAATTCTGGGTGCTGCCGAGGAGGCTGAAAAGGCCTGGCAAGACGGCGAACGGCCGGCCGTGGGAAAGTTTCGGTTTACCCCGCCGCCCACCGAAACCCTCGACCCCGAGACCGGTGCCGGCCAGCCGAACTTTGCGTACGGCTACATGGCCCAGACGGTTGACGTGTCGGTCGATGTCGAGACCGGACATATCCGAGTCGACCGAGTAGTCAGCACCCACGATGTGGGTCGGGCAATTAACCCGCAGCTGGTAAAGGGCCAGGTAGAAGGAGCTGTGGTGCAGGCTCACGGCTATGTGCTCAGCGAGAACCTGGTGGTCGAAGATGGCCGCACCTTGAACCCTCGATTGTCGCAGTATCTCATTCCGGGCATCGGCGACATTCCCGAGCATGTCGAGAGCGTGATTCTCGAATTGGCCGACCCACTCGGACCATGGGGAGTCCGGGGTATGGCGGAGATGCCCTACATCACCTACGCACCAGCGGTGGTCGCAGCGGTGCACGACGCCACTGGTGTCTGGTTCGACCAGTTCCCGCTCACCCCAAGCAGGGTCTTGGCCGGGCTTCGCTCGACGGCGTCGTAACACTCCCAAAAGAAACCCCATTTCTTGACCAAATCTTGAACAAAGTTCCCTTTACTTTCCGGACGTTCATGACGACTGGTTGGTTATGCATAACAACCGCGCAGTTTTCGGGATCAGATTGCGCGATGTGTTCCTCGCGACAATCGGAGTTCTTCTCCTCGCAGCCTCACTGACGATCATGCCCGTGCTCGCGGACACCAATGACGCGACCACCGATCTCGCCATTAGCTGCGATGTGCAGCCGGAGTTCACGCCCGTCGACTACAGCCAGTCGGGTGTTCCGGGCGTGGTGCCTGGCGAGAGTGCCCAGTTCGTGCTGTCGGTGCCCTACGACGAAGGAACGATCTACCAAGACATCCTCACCCGGCCCGACGGTTCCACGTACTACGCCAGCTACCTCGAGTTGATCTCCCTTCCTTCGAACCTGATCCTCGACCCAACTTCCATCGACTTCCTCATCGCTCCCGGTTCGTCTACCAATCCGGTTGCCGATGGCGTGAGCCAAACACTCGTTGCTGGACCCCCGTCTGATCCATCGAGCTTCGCTCTGGTAACCGACACCGCTGTTGCGGGGCAGACCACATGGCGAGTTCTCTTCCCCGGCGATGAAGCCCAGATGCTGGCCGACCAAGACGGCGACGGCGACCCGAGTTACACGGTTCCCGCTGGCGGCGAGATCTTCGCAATGACCTTCACCGCTCAGCTTCCAGTTGGCGCAACCTGGGGCGCAGTGGAGGACGGCAGCGAGTGTTTCGCATCAACGTCCACCGGTCCATCGAACCGTGACACCGATCGGGTCCGCACCGCAGTTGCCGCGATCATCCCCGAGCTTGAAATCAGCAAGACCACCCCCGCATCGAACGCCTACGTCGCGGGCGGCATCGCTCCGTACGAATTCACCGCGACGGTCCCACTGGTCGACAAGGC
>CALGZB010000161.1 GCA_937934655.1 uncultured Acidimicrobiales bacterium
GCAAGGCACAGTTCGACGGCACGGGTTGTCTGTTGAGGCGCCATTTCGAGCACCAGTGAGCCACTTTCGGTGAGCCAGTCGACGGCATCGCCGATGATGATCTGCAGCGAATCCATGCCGTCAGGGCCAGCAAACAACGCGAGCGCAGGCTCCCAGTTGGCAACGACCTCAGGAAGCGCCTCGGTATCGCCCACATAGGGCGGATTACTAACAATCACATCGAGCGTGCCGCGGAGCTCGACAGGGAACGCATCGAACCAGGATCCCTCGACGAGTGTTACTCGGGCGGCAGCTCGGCCGATGCCACCGAGGTTTGCTCGAGCAACAGCTACGGCTTCGCTTGAGACATCTGAAGCCCATACCAGGACATCGCGTTCGGTCGCCATCGATAGGGCGATAGCCCCCGAACCGGTGCCCATGTCGGCAACCCTCGATGCACCGAGAGCGTCGATCTCATCCAATGCCAACCCAGCAACCACTTCGGTTTCGGGGCGGGGTATCAGCACGCGCCTGTCGACCATCAGGTCAAGGTGCCGAAACCCCCACGAGCCGACCACGTACTGCAGCGGCTCACCGTTTCGCCGTTGGGCGACCATACGATCGAACGACGCCATCCCGCGAACGGTCACGAGGTCGTCGAGACGAATCAGCAACTCGTTTGGTTCAAAGCCCGCAGCGGCCTCGACGATTCGTCGGGCATCAAGAGCTGGGTCTTCGCTCACCGCGGCTAGCGAATCCGTGGCTTCGGCCAGAAGAGACCGCCACGCAATCGTGCCCTCGGTAGCGGGGTCAGTCACCCTCGAGCTGAGCTTGACGCTCAGCATGCACCAGCGAGTCGCTGACTTCGTCGAGCTCGCCGGCAAGAACCTTGTCGAGCTTGTAGATGGTTATCCCACCGAGATCGCGGTGATCGCTTACCCGGTTCTCTTTGAAGTTGTAGGTCCGGATCTTTTCAGAGCGCCCACCACCGCCGACCTGACCTTGCCGAGCTTCGGACAATTCTGCTGCTTGGCGATCCTGCTCAGCTTTGAGGAGCCGCGACCGAAGCACCCGCAATGCCTTCGCCTTGTTCTGTAGCTGACTTTTTTCGTCCTGCATCGAGACCTGCACGCCGGTCGGGACGTGAGTGATGCGAACCGCGGAGTCGGTGGTGTTGACCGACTGCCCGCCGGGGCCCGACGAGCGGTAGTAGTCGATCTGCAGTTCGTTCTCGTCAACCTCGATATCGACTTCCTCAGCTTCGGGCAGCACGGTGACCGTGGCCGACGACGTATGCACCCGACCCTGTGATTCAGTAACGGGTACCCGCTGCACGCGATGGACACCGCCCTCGTGTTTCATACGAGACCACA
Source organism: uncultured Acidimicrobiales bacterium (assembly GCA_937934655.1). GTDB lineage: Bacteria > Actinomycetota > Acidimicrobiia > Acidimicrobiales > SHLQ01 > CALLQB01. The sequence continues at coordinate 1,353 of CALGZB010000161.1, forward strand.
CTGAGTCGCCCTTCAGCAGGAAGGTGACATCGGTGAAGCCACCCATGTCCGACGCCTTCCCTTCAAGAACTTCCATACCCCAGCTGAGACGTTTGGCGAATGCTTCGTACATGTCGTACAAATCGCGAGCGAAAAGGTTGGCTTCTTCGCCGCCTTCGGCGCCGCGAATCTCGACGATCACGTTCTTCGCGTCGTTCGGATCTTTCGGGAGGAGCAAGAATCGCAGCTCCTCCTCAAGTTTCGGGATCGCTACGCCGAGTTCAGCGACCATGGCCTTGTACTCGATGGCCTCTTCGCCGCTAGCTTCATCGGCCATCTCCGTGGCATCGGCCAGATCTTCGGTGGCCTGACGATATTCGATCCCTTTGTCGACGACTTCCTTCAGTTCTTTGTGTCGACGGCTCGCCTCCTGAAATTTGGCCTGGTCGTTGGCCAATTCAGGGTCGCCAAACCGGGCCTCCAAGTCATGGAGTTCGCGTTCGAGGATTTCAATTCGGTCAAGCACGTACTGAGGTTACCGAGGCCAGGGCGCAGACATGCCAACAACTGTTGTTGGCACTGCGAGGAGTGGGTAGAGGGCGGTGAGCGCCGGAAGCATGTCGGCCTCGGGAATCGCCACCACAACCCGGTCGGGCGTGTATCTGGCGACCAGATCGGCAGCGTGGGAAAGAGCGGTGGTGTCGAGCCCGGCGGCAAAGACCGCGAGGACGCTGTCGCCGTCGATCCCCAAACCCAAAGCTCCGGCAACGAAGGGATCGAGCAGGTTCTCGCGCTCGGCAACCGTCTCGACAGAAACGAGGGTGGCGAGGCCAAGAATGGAAGGATCGGCCACGGCGATCGAACGCAACCAGCGCTCGCGTCCCATCCGATTGAGCGGATGCGGAAGCGCCTCGGCCGTTCGGTGGGGACGCACCAGCTCAAGCGCATCGGCGAGAGCGTCGGTGGAGACGGCTGTGCCACGCAGCATCGAGCCAGCTTCGCGATCGAACCGGCCGACCCCGACTTCAACCACACCGTCGACGACTCGTGAAACCTCAAGTCCGAGCAGTTCTCCTCGGACGATTCCGGCTTCGACAACCGTTTCGAGCTGATGGACCTCGTAGGCCAAGCCGGCAACGTCAAGATCATTCGTATCTGGTTCGACGGCGTTGGGGAGCGGATCGGCCGCAGCGGCAACGATGTCGGTCCCCTCAACGAGGAACACCGTGGGTGTCGGATCGAGTTGAGAGGCGTGGCGCACTGCGGTGCCAACCGTTGCGGCATCGCCCACCAAGATGGACACCTTTGTGGCCTTGTTCTTCGACGCGGCCAACATCGCCGGACCAATCACCAAGTCGGCCTCGGTGTGCCGGTAGACGATGAGGTGGCCGTCGGCGAAGACGGTTGCACCTTCGGGAAAGGGATTGGCTTGAGCATCGACAACACCGAAGTGTTTCTCTGCGAGCGAGCGCGCCACAGTGGCGAAGAGTGCAGGACTCATCGCCGGCGCATTTTCTGAGGAGATAGTTGACGGCCCGCCACAACGGCGAGCAGCATCATTCCTCTTCGGAAGAATCCACAGTCTCGGGCGCTTCGGGCGCCTCTGCCTGTGCGATGGCGGCAGCTTCGGCCTTTGCTTCGGCCCGATCCTTGGCTTTGTCCTTGGCCTTTTGGTCCTCGACCGGATCGACCTCTGGAGCGGCCTCGACAGGAGCGGCCTCGACAGCAGCATCTTCGGCTTCCGCTTCGGCAGCAGAACCCTTACGCCTGCCGTAACGACGCTCGAAGCGCTCGACACGACCTGCGGTATCAACGATCTTCATCGTTCCGGTGAAGAACGGATGGCTCATCGCCGAGATCTCCACCTTGGCGAGTGGGTAGGTGTTGCCGTCTTCCCACTCGATCGTGTCAGCGGTCTCGATTGTCGAGTTGGTAATGAATGACTCGCCAGCCGACTGGTCGAGAAAAACGACGGGTCGGTACGCGGGGTGGATATCTGGCCTCATAGGTTCAGTCTGGTCTTTCTCAGGCGCCACTTCCAACATCAAAGTGCTGAAAGATTACGGGAAGTGACGGGTTTCTCTGGGTGATTGTAGAGGTGTTCGAGCAGTGATGTGCCGCCATTCGCTCAGGAACGGAGCGGCAGCGGTGCGGTTAGCTCGCGCTGAGCGAGGTTCCCTTGGCAACTTCGGCGAGGAAGTCGGCGTTACTGGTGAAGGTGTTCATGCGGTCGAGAAGTAGCTCGAGTCCGGCGAGCGACTCGCCGCCTTCCGCTGAAGCCGACATTGCGCCAAGCACCTTCCGGAGCTTCCAGACCTGTTGAAGCTGCTTTTTGTCCATCAGCAACTCTTCGTGGCGGGTGGACGATGCATCGATATCGATTGCAGGGAACACCCGACGCTCTGAGGCCTTGCGGCTGAGCTGAAGTTCCATATTTCCGGTGCCCTTGAACTCTTCAAAGATCACTTCGTCCATGCGCGAGCCGGTATCGATGAGTGCGGTCGCCAAGATGGTGAGCGATCCGCCTTCCTCGACGTTGCGCGCCGCTCCGAAGAACTTCTTGGGCGGGTAGATGGCTCCGGCATCGAGACCACCCGACATGATCCGTCCGTTCGCTGGGGCCGCCATGTTGTACGCCCGAGCGAGACGAGTAACACCGTCGACTAAAAGCACCACGTCTTCGCCGGCTTCAACCATCCGGCAGGCCCGGTTGAGCGCCATTTCGGCGGCCAGGATGTGTTCCTCGGCCGGTCGGTCGAATGGCGAGGCAAGAACTTCGCCGCTCTTAAGGTGGCGCTTCATATCGGTTACTTCTTCGGGTCGCTCGTCGAGCAGCAACACGAGGAGCTTGACCTCGGGATTGTTGTTTTCGATCGACGAGGCGATGTTCTTCATTACCGTGGTCTTGCCGGCCTTTGGCGGCGACACGATAAGGCCGCGCTGCCCCTTGCCAATCGGAGCGAAGAGATCGATGATCCGAGAAATCATGTTGTACGGATCATCTTTGCTGCTCTGAATGAGCGGTTCATCGGGGAACAGCGGCGTGAGCTTGTCGAAGTGTGGACGTTTACCAGCCTCGGCTGGGTCTCCCCCATTGACCGCGGTGATCTTGAGCATCGCCGGGTTCTTCTCGTTGCGGTTCGCTGGGCGGGCCTCGCCGGAAAGGTGGTCGCCGGGACGAAGATTGAATTCGCGAACCATCTTCACCGAGATGTATGGATCGTCTTTGCTAGGTGCGAAGCCGGTTGTACGCAGGAATCCGTAGCCATCGCCGCGAAGGTCGAGGTGACCTTCGATGGCGCTGGGCTCGCCGACGAAGTCGTTCTCGCCGTTGCCGCCACGGTCACGGCTGCGACGACGGCGCTTCTTTCGATTGCCGCCATCGTTCTGATCGCGGTTTCGGCCCCGACCGTCATCGCCAGCGTGGTAGACCTCGCCACCGCCATCGCCGCCATCGTTGCGGTTGCCGTCGGCAGCCTTATTCCCGTCGGAAGCCTTATTCCCGTCGGCAGGCTTGTTGCCGTCGTTCCGGTTACCGTCGTTCCGGTTGCCGTCGTTCTTGCTTCCGTCGTTGCGGTTGCCGTCGTTCCTGTTGCTGTCGTTACGCTGGCCGGCGCCGCCCTGGGACCCGTTGGAGCGACCCGACTTGTTTGAGTCGCTGTTTGACTCACTGTTGCTGTTGGTGTCGCCATTCGAACGATCCGAGCCAGCTGAGCTGCCACCAGACTCGTTACGTCCAGAGTCGCTGGCATCGGGCGCTGCGGATTGAGCGGCCTGTGGCGCAGGTGGTTGAGGGTCTGGGGCCGGTGCCTCGACGGCAGCCGGTGCGGGCGCTTCTTCGGCTGGGGCCTCCGGCGATACGGCGCTAAGAATCAGGTCGACAACCTCGGCCTTCCGAAGGCTCGACGGAGCCTTGAGCTCGAGCGCCTCAGCGATTTGATTCAGTTCGTTGCGATCCTTGCGTTGAAGGGTCGTTTTTTTGAACTCGGGGGTTCCGTCGCTCATAGGTAATGCAGTCCTAGCAAAGTAAGAGAATGAGTAGCAGCTGGTCTGTCGCCCCACCTCGGCGCCCAAGTCGGGCAGCGCATCGGTGGTGCACCCACTGCTTGTTCAGGGGTTGATCCCACTGGACAATCGCAGCTTACCGAATGATTTGGCAGCCGTGGGTATCGACGACAACTTCGAAGATGTCGGCATCGCCGCTCATGGCCTCGGCACAGTCGCTAGCGGTGGAGATTGGCGAGATTGCGGCGACCGATGGCCCTGATCCACTGAGCCATGCGGCGAACCCTTTGGCCCGAAGTTCTTCGAGAACAGACTTCGTCTCGGGAAGGAACTCGAGACGGGCCGTTTCGTGGATGACGTCGTGCGCGCATTCGGCCAGCATTGCCACATCGCCGGTGAGGAGGCCAGCCACCATCGCTGCGGTTGCCGCCGATTGCTGGATCGCTTCGGGCAGCTCAAGCGATTGTCGGATAACGCCCCGAGCCACCTTGGTTTCGTTCACCATGTCTGGCACCCAGATGAGCATCTGCAGGCCGTCGAGTTTCGGCGTGAGGTAGTGCACACGGTCTTGCACCGCCAGACAAAGGCCACCGAATGCCGACGGGGCAGCATTGTCGGCGTGGCCTTCGATGTCGTTGCCGACCTCAAAGGCTGCTGCCCGGGCTGTTGGTTCGACATCACCAGCGCAGACTCGCGCCAAGTACGCTCCGCCAACGGCTTCCGCGGCACTCGAGCCGAAGCCCTTGCCGATCGGGATCGTCGACGAGGCGAACATCGGGAAATCGTTGCCCGCTTGTCGAGCGGCGATATGCACAAGACCATCTTCGGGAACTTCTTCGGCGCCATCGAACGGCTCGTCGGCGAGGTCGAGGTATCGGTCGAGGGCGAGCCCAACAGCGTCGAAGCCCGGCCCAAGGTTCGCCGTTGATCCCGGCACTCGAATGCGTGTCATGTGGCGGCTCTACTCATGTGCTTGTTCACGATCTTCGCTACTCAGTCTGAGGTGCGGTGTTTGAGTACAAAGTTCTCGATGGTGGCGAGGTCATTGGGAAGCTCGGTGAATTGTTCATCGAGCGTCATCAGGTCGGCCAGATGATCGGGCAACGCCGGGCGACTACCAACGGCACTTTCGACCGCATCGGGAAACTTCGCCGGATGGGCGGTGGCCAGGCTGATCATCGGATGGCCAGAATTCGCACGGAGACGCTCGGCAGCGAGGAGACCCACAGCGGTGTGGGGGTCGACGAGCATGTTGTGTTCGGCCTTGAACCGGGCGATGGTTTCGAGTGTCTCGGCATCGTCGACGCTTGTGCCGGACCAGGTCTCGGACAACCCTTGAAGAACGTGCTCTTCGATAGCAACGCTCCCCTCTCCTCGGAACTTCATCATGAAGTCGGCGACCGCCGCACCATCACGGCCGAGCAGGTCAAAGACAAGCCGCTCGAGGTTGGACGACACCTGAATATCCATGCTCGGCGAGAGCGACGGTTCGACGCCGGCGATGGTCATCCGGCCCGATCCAAAGAACTGGGTGAGGATGTCGTTGCGGTTACTTCCGACCACAAGCTGCGATATCGGCACACCCATGCGGCGAGCGGTTTCACCGGCGAAGACGTTGCCGAAGTTGCCGGTTGGCACGCTGAAGCTCACGGGGCCTCCCCCGCCAACCTTGCGAGCCGCCCATACGTAATAGACGACCTGGGCCATGACCCGCGCCCAGTTGATGGAGTTCACGGCTCCGAGATGCACCTCGTCACGAAACGTCTCGTGGGCGAACATCGCCTTCACAAGATCCTGGCAATCGTCAAACGTTCCATCGACTTCGATCGCATGCACGTTGCCCGACCGCACGGTGGTCATCTGGCGGCGTTGGACCTCCGAGACTCGCCCCTTTGGGAACAGGATGAAAATGTCGAGAGCGTCGCGGTCGCGGCAGGCCTCGATAGCCGCCGAGCCGGTATCGCCGGAAGTTGCTCCAACGATGGTCAGCCGCTCGCCTCGCCGATTGAGTTCGGCTTCGAAGAGTCGGCCCACCAACTGCAGCGCTACGTCTTTAAAGGCGAGCGTCGGGCCCCAGAACAGCTCCATGACGAACGATCCGCCACCAAGGTCGACCAGTGGCACGACGTCGTCGTGGTGGAACGTGGCATAGGCATCGGCAACGATGGCGGCAAACTCGTCGAGTTCGAAACTGGGCGACACAAATGGCGCCATGACTTCGATGGCCGTATCGACATAGGAGGCCTCGGGTCGGGTGCCGGCCCCTTGCCAGTCGATGGTGGGCGATTCGTTCGGGACATAGAGACCGCCGTCGCTGGCTAGGCCCGTTAGTAGTGCGTCGCCGAAGCTGAGTTCGGGCGCCGAACCGCGGGTACTCACATATCGAACGCCAGCCACTAGCTGCCTACAACTCGAAGTACCGCCCCGACGCTTCGCACCGGATCGAGGAGCCGAAGTTGGTCAAGCGTGGTGCGCACGTCGCGCTCGGAGGCGAGATGGGTGACGAAGATCAACTGTGCTTCGTTGCCGGTTTCTTCGCTGGCGCTTGCCTGCTCCATCGACTTGATCGACACGTCGTTTTCACCAAAGGTTGTCGCAACCTTGCCGAGGACACCCGGCTCGTCGTTTACGTGCAGCGTGAGGCTGTAGGCCGACCGCAAGTCGGCGATTGGCGAGATGTCGGCTGGCGGCAACGGCCCGAATCGGGCGTGAGTTCCGGCTCGGAGGTTTGACGCAGCGTCGATGAGATCGCCGAATACTGCGCTAGCAGTGGGTTCGCCGCCGGCGCCGCGTCCGTACAACATGAGCTCGCCGACTGCGCCTCCTTCGATAAACACGGCATTGAAACTGTCTCGCACCGAAGCGAGTGGATGCGAGGTAGGGACCAGGGCCGGATGTACTCGAACGGCAACCTTCGTAACGCCTTCGGTTTCGACCTGCTCGGCGACGGCGATGAGTTTGATCACGTAGCCGTGGCGAGTTGCGTAATCGATATCGGCGGCGGTGATTCCGCTAATGCCTTCGTGATGAACATCGGCGGCGGTAACCGAAGCACCAAAGGCGATGGTGGCGATGATCGCAGCCTTTGCTCCAGCGTCGAATCCTTCGACATCGGCAGTTGGGTCGGCCTCGGCGTATCCGAGCGCTTGGGCGTCGGCGAGTGCGTCGGCGTAGCTCGCACCGTTTTCGGTCATCTGGGTGAGGATGTAGTTGGTGGTGCCGTTGACGATGCCAAGGACTCGTTGGATCGGTTCGCCGAGAAGCGACTCGCGAAGCGGCCGGATAAGAGGAATACCACCGGCGACGGCTGCCTCGAACAACAGATCGACTTCGGCGGCTTCAGCTTCGGTGAAGAGTTCGGCGCCATGGTCGGCCAGCAACGCCTTGTTCCCGGTAACGACGGGCTTGCCAGCCGAGAGTGCAGAGAGGATCAAGGCTCGCGCCGGTTCGATGCCTCCGATGAGTTCGACGACGAGGTCGATATCGGGGTCGACGACCAATGCGGCTGCATCGTCGGTGAAGACACCGGGTGCTACGTCGAGGCCGCGGTCGACCGAAAGGTCGCGGACTGCAATGCGGGCGATCTCGAGGTCGAGCCCGGTGCGCAGAAGGATTTCTGCTCGCTGCTCGGCCACCAAGGTAACGAGGGCGCTGCCGACGTTACCGCAGCCAAGAAGACCAACTCGAAGGGGTGTGGGCTGGTTGGTCATCGGGTATCCGGAGGGCAGAGAGACAGGACGCGTCAGCCAGTGTGTTCGCTGGCTCGCGTTACCGCCAACCTAGCCTTCGGTGATTCCCCTCGTCAGGATTTCACGTGTGTCATTTCATATGATTTCATTACATTTCATATGGGACTTGCAGGATTCTCTGGTTCAGGAAGCCAGGCCCGCCTTTGGCGACTCCGCACCAGCGATTCGGCGGACACGACATCATCCGACTACGCCCTTCGCCTTACCGACGCCTCAGCACTCGATGCAACCACTGTAGCTACGTCACTTCAGACACTTCCGGTGAACCCCCACCTTCTGCCAATCGGCGAAACGGTAGACGTCGGAGAACGACGATCGGCGACGGTACTCCCACTGCTTGGTGGCGCCTCGCTCGCCCAGCGTCTCGAGTCGAGCGGTCCGTTGACCTGCGCCGAATGTCTCGCGGTGGCCGCGAGTATGCGCGACGCCCTCGATGCTCTGCACGCGGCCGGCCTTGTCCACCTCGACGTGAGTCCGGCCAACATCGTGCTCACCGTCGATGGAGTTGCGGTTCTTTGCGATACCGCCGACGTCGCTGTCGCAAACGGCCAGACCACCCGACGGGGTACGCCGCCGTACACCGTGCCCGGCGTCGACGCCTCGCCATCCACCGACTGGATCGCACTCGGGCGAGTTGTCGCCGAGCTTGCGACTGGAAGCCCACAAACCCAACCTGCTCGGCTCGCCGAAACTGTCCGCCCAGTCGTCGAGGAACTCCTCGCTGGCCGAGACCCGATTGTGGCCCTCCGGAGTGTTTCGACGAGCCAGCGTCGACTCAGCGTGATTCCGGCCGACCAGTTCGTGGCACCCAACCAACGGCAGACCATCGACTTCGAAGTGACACCCCAACGGCACGGGCGAGATCCTCAGCGACAAAGCTCTCGCGAGCGAACCTGTCGAATCGTGTTTGCCGGCGCCGCGATCGCCGCAATCGTGTTCGTGGCAGCGGCGCTTTTCGGAGGACCCCTTCTCGGAGGGCGATGGCCGTCACCTGCGGAATCCCAGCCTTGCGCCGTCGGGTTCGATGCTCAGGTGCCCACGGGGTTCGAAGTGATCCAGGTCAACCGCGAGGCTCGCAGCAACGGTGGCAGAAACATTGGCGCCCCCACGTGCACCATGCCGGTGCTGTGGTCGCAGAGCGACGGCACGTTGGCGGTTCCGACGTCTGCCGGACTCCAACGGTTCGCCATCGGAGAACCCGGCGATGCTCTGTCCTTCGGCGATTGGGACTGCAACGGCAGCATCACTCCTGCCCTCACCCGAGACGACCGGTTCTACATATTCGCTGACTGGCCCCAGGATTCACCGCAGGCGGCCGTCGAGCGATCCTCCGAGACTGAATGCAGCCAGTCGCCTATACGTCGAGACGGATGAGGTCCTCGAACGTCTCACGTCTCACAACAAGGCGCGACTCGCCGTTCCGGACAAACACCACCGGTGGTCGAGTGATCTTGTTGTAGTTCGAGGCCATCCCGTGGCCGTAGGCGCCGGTTACTGGTGTGGCCAAGATGTCGCCCACCGCCAGATCGTCGGGCACGTAGCCCTCGCGAACCAAGATGTCGCCAGACTCGCAGTGTTTTCCGACCACTCGGACTTCGAGGTCGCGCGATGCCAACCCAGCACGAGGCAAGAAGGTTTCGTAGCCACTTCCGTACATCACGGGCCGCGGGTTATCGCTCATTCCACCATCGACCGCAACGAACGTCCGGATATCTTCGAGGGTCTTGATGGTTCCGACGGTGTAGAGCGTCACGGCGGCTGCCGCCACGATCGAACGCCCCGGCTCGGCGGTAATGCGTCCTTCGAATCCGGCGTCTCGGCAGCCACGTTGCATCGAGGCTCCCCACACTGCAAATGGCGGAGCTTCTTCGCCCTCGACGTATGCGACCCCAAGTCCGCCGCCCACCGAGAGCTCCTCGACATCGAGGTCGGCGCAGAAGTTGGCGATGATCGTCGCCGCCTTCTCGAACGACGCGATGCTGAAGACTTGGCTACCGATGTGAGCGTGGATGCCCACAAGGTTGATCGCCGGACTCGCTTGGGCTCTCTCGACCGCCTTTTGGGCAAGGCCGGTTGAGACGGTGAAGCCGAATTTGGAATCGTCCTGGCCTGTGGCGATGAACTCGTGCGTTTCCACCGTGACGCCGGGAGTGATCCGAAGCATCACGTTGGCGACGGTCCCGAGCTCGGCGAACAGCATGTCGAGCCGGTCGAGTTCGTCGAAGGAATCAACCATCACCTGATGCACGCCCTCAGTGAGCGCGTAGCGAAGCTCTTCGAGCGACTTGTTGTTGCCATGAAGGATAAGTCGATTTGCCGGCACCCCAGCGTTGAGCGCAACGAAGAGCTCACCACCGGTGGCCACATCGATCTGCATACCCTCTTCATGCGCCAGCTGCGCCATGGCCGTGCAAAGAAACGATTTCGAGGCGTACGAGACGCCATCGGGGAAGGCCTCGACCGCGTCGCGGCAGCGTTGACGAAGGTGCTCTTCGTCGTAGACGAACAGCGGGGTTCCGTACTCTTCGGCAAGGTCGGTGAGGGCAATCCCACCGATGGATACCTGGCCGTCTTCGCTGATGGTTGTCGACTCCGGAAGCAGCTGGAGTGGAATTGGGCCAGCCACTTACATCGACTCCGGAGCGCTCACACCGAGCAGATCGAAACACACGGCAAGGGCAATGAGCGTGGCTTCGAGCAGCCACAACCGAGCTTGGGTGAGCTCGGCGCTGACGTCATCGCCGACGACGTAGCAGTCGTGGTAGAAGCCGTGGAACGCTGCTGCTAGATCGCGCGACCACCCGGCGATGGTATGGGGCGAACGTTCGTTTGCCGCGTGCTCGACGGTTTCGGGCAGCGTCGAGATTGCCCGGAGAAGCTCGAGTTCGCGTTCGTGCACCAATACCGAAAGGTCGACGTCGGCGAGCGGCTTCCGAGGGTGTCCCTTTTCGGCGGCGTTGCGGATGGCGCTGTGGATCCGGGCGTTGGCGTACTGCACATAGAACACCGGGTTGTCCGCGGCCTGGTTGCTCACGGCGTCGAGATCGATCGTTTGGCGAGTGTCGACCGACTGCATCAAGTACATCAGTCGAGTGACGTCGGGCCCGACCTCATCGATGATGTCGTCGAAGGACACAAAGTCACCGGCGCGGCCCGACATGCGAACTGTCTCACCGCCACGTTCGAGGTCGACGAGTTGGGTAATGCGAATCTCCAGGTCCTCAGGGTCATGACCCAAGGCTTGCATCGCGGCTTTCATGCGCACGACGTACCCATGGTGATCGGCACCAAAGATGTTGATGAGCTTGGGGAACCGGCTGAACTTGTCGCGGTGGTACGCGATATCCGGAGCAAGGTAGGTGAGCTCGCCGTCGCTCTTCACGAGGACGCGATCCTTATCGTCGCCGTAGTCGGTCGATCGCAGCCAGGTTGCGCCGTCGTCAACAAACGACACCTCCTTCTCGGCAAGCTCGGCAAGAGTTTCGTCGATAACACCCGAGGCGACCATCGACCGCTCGCTGAACCACACGTCGAATTCGATTCCGACCCGCGACAGCGTTTCTTTGTGGCTGGCCAATGCCCGGGCGTATCCCCATTCGAGCGGATCGGCGTCGTCGGGCATTTCGGCTGCCCACTCGGTGATGTAGGCACCTTGGTAGCCGCCCTCGGGTGGTTCCTCGCCCCGCTTGCGGGCGGCGAGCGACTCGGCGAACAGGTTCATCTGCACGCCGCGGTCGTTGAGGTAGAACTCGCGGGTGACCTCGTAGCCGACCCGGTCGAGCAGGCGGGCAACCGAGTCGCCGTAGCAGGCTCCCCTAGCGTGGCCGGCGTGAAGCGGCTTGTTGGGGTTGGCGCTGATGAACTCGACGTTGATGGCTTGGCCGCCACCGGTATCGAGGCGAGCGAACTTGTCGACACCAGCGCTGGCGACCTCGGCGAGCACATGGTGAAGCCAGGAATCGTCGAGCGTGAAGTTGACGAACCCCGGACCAGCGACGGCTACACCTAGGACATACTCAGGCCGGTTGGCATCGAGGTACTCGACGAGGGCCGTGCCCAATTCGCGCGGGTTCTTCCCAGCGTTCTTGGCCGTGGCAAGCGCAACGCTCGACGACCAATCGCCATGCTCGCGACGGGCTGGGCGTTCGAGGTGAATATCGACCGGGGGCTCAACGCCCATGCTCGACAGCGCCTCGGAGAGTGCCTTTTTGAGAATCTCGGTAACCATCCATTGAGCCTACTGCTGCAACGTTTCAACGAAGACATGGGTTTCCGGTAGCAATGAAGCGGGCCCGCCGAGTATCGTGACGGCTTCCGCCCTCGTAGCTCAGGGGATAGAGCATCGGTTTCCGGAACCGTGTGCCCAGGTTCGAATCCTGGCGAGGGCGCTCTTCCAACTTCTCATCTGCAATCTCGTTCAGGCGTTCATCAAACGTCTGTGCAAGGAGATGCGATTTCTCGGGCGCTTTTGTGCTTGATTTCGGGTCATGACCTGCCGATTGGTCACCGTGGCAACTCCACCCGAATCGGGCGCGTCTCAGCGTCTAGAAGAGAGCAAAGATCTCACTCGCCGACACCAGGCCGCGTTGCGCGCTGTCCGCGCTCGACTCGTCGAGCAACGGAACCGGATATCACTGCTTCGCTCGGCACCTCATCCGGGACGAATCCGGGAACAAAGCTGGTTCACCAGCGGCAGTTTCGACCAGGTCGACGACCTTGAGAGCTGGTGCGACAACCTCGACGCCAAGCTCACCGAGATCGACGAACGTTATGCCGAGCTAGAGAATGAAGCCAGCGAGCTTCAGGCCTGGCATCAACGACTCGAAACCGAACGCTCGGTAACCGAGTCGCTCGCAAGCGAGTTAGAGCTCGATGCACCACAGACCAGCCTTCCGCCGCCACCTCCCTTCCCCGCTCCCTTCACGGCTCCCTTCCCGAATCCGACACCTACAGCAGCGCGGACCGATCTTCCTCCCCTACCGCCACCCCCCGACGATCCTGCGGACTCCCCTAGCTCCCCTGATCCTGAACCCTCCACTGATTCGGTCACCGCACAGGAGGCTGCCGAATCACTCGAATCTCAGAAGGCCGAGCTTCGATCGCAACTCGAACAGGTCGCGTCCGCGAGTGCTGCGATCCAGCAGCGCGAGGCCGATCTCCGAACCCGCATTGAACACTTCACTGCTGCCGAGAAGCGATTCGAGGCAAGCCTGACCCAAGAAGCGCTCCGTGACGAAGACCTTCGTCTCCGAGAGCAGCAGATCATCGAACGCGAACAGGCATGTGTTGAACGCGAGCGACAAGTCGCTGAACAGACGGCCGAACTCGGCACGCTTCGCGAAGAACTCACACGGTCGGAGGCGCACGAACGCGACACCGCCGATCGGGTCCGGGAACAAAAGCAAGAGCTCGATGAGGCGCGTCGCTACGTGGACTCGCAGTCGACAAAGCTCGAACAACAGCGGTCAGAGCTCGAAGTTCGATCCGCCGAACTCGACGAGCATCGGCAAGCACTTGCTGAGCAGTTCCGTCTCCAAGAAACACAGCAAGAACAAGCAGCCAATGCCGCTGCCGATCTTTCCGCTGCTGATGACGCCGCTCAGAGAGCGTCCGCAGAGGTCATTGCCGAAGTCACCGCAACGATGGATGATCTTCGCCGTGACGTCGAGCAACTCGAATATGAGGTTGCTGAACGTCGAGCCGCAGCCGAACGCGAAACCGAAGAACTCACCGCTCACCACGCTGAGCTTGCGATCCGAATGGAGCGCGTAGCCGCCGTCGAGCTTGAAGTGTTCGAGCGCGAAGAAAAGGTGGCATCGAGCGAAACGATTGCGGTAGAGACCCAGGCCAGCATCGATCGGACCATTCGCGACCTCGACGCTCTCGCTCAGGACCAGCTCGAGCGACAAGCATCGCTCGATCATCAATCACGTGAACAGCAAGAGCTGTCCCGGGTGCTGCAAACCCAACAGAGTTCGCTCGACGAACGCGAGGCCGAACTCGCCAAGCTTCGCAAAAACCTCAACCGCAAGGCCACCGCACTTGCTGATGAGGCGGCAAAGCTCGAAGACGCCGAAGCCAGCGCAGCGAAGCGCCAGGCGCAACTCGAAACAACCCTCGCCGATTTCGACAAAGCGCAGAGGAAGTACAGCAAGCGTTCGGCCGAACTCGATGCCCGCAAGGCCGACCATGAGAAGAAGACCGCCAAGTACGACCGTCGGGTTCAAGAAGCCCGAAAACTCGAGCTCGCCCTCGAGGTCGAGCAGAGACGACTCAAAGACCAGCAATCCCAACTCACCGCGTTGGCTGACGCTGCTGAACTTCGTGCGGCCGAACAGCACGCCCGCCTCGAAGAGCTTGCCAAAACCGATGCCGAGATCACGGCTCGACGCAAGGAGCTCGACGGCGCCCAGTCCGACCTCGATGCCAGTGCGACCGGACTCGAATCGGCTCTCGCTGCCCTCGAACAGACCGCCGACGAGCAACGCCAACGACAAGCCGATCTTGACGCTACCGCTGCTGATCTCGACAACGCCGAGCTGCAGCTTCGCCGCAAACAGGTTGAACTCAATGAGACATCGGGGCTGTACACCGAGCAGGCCGCGGTTCTCGGACAACGACGAGAGGACCTTGAGGCCGAGCGACTTGCGCTAAACGCGGAAGCCGATCGTCTAGCCGAGTGGCGCACCCACCTGGTTCGCGAGCGCGAGGTTCTCGAATCGACAATGGCCGATCTGCGACGCCGCGAACGCGACGCCGATGAAATCCGACGAGCTCTCGCCGACTACCAGTCGTCGGCAAGCCGGCTCGAAACGCTTCTCGGCGACCCTCTCGACGCACCACCAAATCGGCAGACCGGCCAGTCGGCCGATCAGTCAACGGCGCAACCACCTGCTGATATCGACGAGTAACTGGTCGTCGGCCACAAAACTCGGCCGAACCATGTGCCTCACCACGGTGTGGCTGTGTATCGTCTCGGCATGGCTGTCACCGATGCACCTCCGGTAGTTCCGAAGAAAGAACGCTGGACATTCCAGTGGAAAGAACTTTACGACGAGGTGATCACCAGCGGTCTCTGCACCGGCTGCGCCGGTTGCGTTATCTCGTGCCCGCACGACGTCATTGGCTACAAGCACGAACCCGGCGCCTATAAACCGTTCCACCTCGAGGAAGAGCTCGGCCTCGAAAACTGCATTCACGGCGAAAAGGGCTGCACCTCGTGTACCCGAGCCTGCCCACGATTTCGCAGCTGGGAAACCGAAGCCGACATGCATCTCTTCGGCCGACATCGCGAGCCCGAAGAAATGTCCGGAGTCTTCAGCGACACGCTTCTTGTTCGTGCCAGCGATGACTTCGTCTACGACACCGGCCAGGACGGTGGCCTCGTCTCGGCCATCCTGATCTGGTGTCTCGAAAACAACATCGTCGACGCCGCCCTCACGAGTGGTGTCGAGTCACTCCCCAATGGCGATCCAGGCTGGAAAGCCTTCCCAATGGTCGCTACCAACCGCGAAGAAGTACTGCGTGGCGCCGGCAGCCGGTACACCTACTCGGCCAACACGATGGCCTTCCCCGAAGCCAAAGAACGTGGCCTCGAACGACTCGCTTTGGTCGGCATGAGCTGCCAGACCTCCATCGGCGGCGTCATGTGGAACCGCAAGATCGGTAAGGTCGGCAAACCAATCAAGCTCAACATCGGACTGCTTTGCTCGAAAAGCTTCGACGATGCGCTCTTCACCGAACTGTTCGAAACGAAGTACGGCCTCAAAGCCGCCGACATCGCCAAGATGAACATCAAGGGCGTGTTCCAGATTTGGATGAAGAACGGCGACTACCACGAGATCAACCTGAAGGAGTGCCACGCGTGGACTCGTGAGGGTTGCACCTACTGTCCCGACTTTGCAGCCGAACACGCCGACATTTCTACCGGCGGAATCGGCAACGAAACCGACTGGACGCTTACGGTCATCCGCACCGAACTCGGCCGGGCCATTATCGAGGCCATGGCCAAAGATGGCGCCATCGATGTTCGCCCTGGCGACGATGACCCTGCAGCGATTGCGCTTATGCACCGCCTGGCTCAGAAGAGCCGCGAGCGCTGGCCGGTTTGGGCCAACGGTGATGCTCGTGTCGGGTTGCCCGAAAAGAAGAAATAGACCCGACGATGTCGCCCTCTGACGAAAACGCACCATCTCCTGGCGACCCCCTTTCCGGCCAGCTTGCCGACCTCCGTGGTGCGATCGATGAGATCGACGACCGTTTCGTCAAGCTCCTCGCCGAACGGTTCGCCGTGACCCGTGAGGTTGGCCAGCTCAAGGCCGATCTGGGCATGCCGGCTATCGATGCGACGCGTGAGGATCAGGTCGACGAGAAGGCTCGCCGGTTAGCGAACGCCAACGGACTCGATGCCGATCTCGTGTCGGAGGTCTTACGGTCGATTATCGATCGCGTCGTCGCCGAACATCGCACCATTGCCGGCGGTACTGCGAAGAGCGAAACGACAACCGGTTCGGGCGAGTCCAGCGGCGAGTAGACGCTGGTGCTCTTGCAGCTAGTGCTGCTTAGCTGCAGCTACTGAGAAGGATTTCGAGCGCCCGGGTATCGGTGTCGCGATCTTCGAGTTCCTTCATTTCAACCCGGAATTCATCGATGATGGCTTGCATGGCCTCGTCAACTTCGATGCCGTCGTAGGCCTCTTGGAACTCTTCGTAGAGATCGTCGGTGGTTGTCACGGTGCCGTTCTCGACGCCGGTCGATACGCGACTGTCGTATTCCTTGAAGACCTCGAAGGGCACGCTGCTCGCAAAGACTTCGTAGGTGCACTTGCAGTACTCGACCGCCTCGGAAACTCCAGCCGCCTCGTTTGCGACCTCGCAACCGGCTCGGTAGTTGGTTTCGGTGGTGCTGCGCTCTTCGAGAGAGCCATCGGCGTTCTCAAATTCGCGCAGCTGATCGGCATAGCTATTGGGCGTTCCGGCCGACCCGCAGGCGGCAGCGACGAGCGCGAGGAGCACCAGGAGAGGGAGAAGAGAGACTCGGGGAAAAAATCGACGTATCACGAGGGAGTAGGTTACTCGGCTGTACCGATCTCGCGTGCTCGGGCGAACACGCTGTCGAGCATTGGTTCGGTGAGCCGCCCCGTAAACGTGTTCTGTTGACTCACGTGATAGCTGCACAGCAGCGTCAGACCGGGGTGTCCGGCCTCGTCAAGAGGTACTTCGACACCGTGGCCAAACTTGGGCCGCGGTCGCACGCCCATCTCGGCGCAAACGGCCGCATACCCAATCCCACCAAGAGCAACGATGACTTTGAGGTTCGGAAGGAGCGCAACCTCGCGCTTGAAGTACGGCGCGCAGTTGGCCTTTTCGTCGGCGGTTGGTTTATTGGCTGGCGGAGCGCACTTCACCGGCGAGGTGATAAAGGCGCCGGACAGAACGAGTCCGTCGTCGAGATCGGTCGACTCGGGTTGGTTGGCATACCCCGCCCGGTAAAGGCCTCGGTACAGCCAATCGCCCGAACGGTCGCCGGTAAACATCCGGCCGGTGCGGTTGGCGCCATGCGCAGCTGGAGCAAGCCCAACGACGAGAAGGTGCGCTTCGGCATCGCCAAAGCCGGGAACCCCCCTCCCCCAGTACGTGTCGTCGCGGTAGGCGGCTCGCTTCTCTCGGGCGACTTGTTCACGCCACTCCACCAGCCGCGGGCACGCCCGACAATCGCTTACCGCTTGGTCAACCGCTTGAAGGGATTTCACGGGCGTGATCGTACCGTCCGGCAAGCTTGTGAATCACTTCCGGAGCCGGAACCACAAGAACCCGCGGGTGGGATATGCAGAGCCCGCTCAGGTGGCTACCGTTAGCGGTACATGGCCAAGAAAAACGCACCCAGCAAATCTGAGACGCCCAAGCCAACCGTGGTCCTTCTCGTCCGGCATGGCAAGACACCCACCACTGGCGACAAGCTTCCCGGTCGCGCTCCGAACCTTCACCTGTCCGATCTCGGAATCGAGCAAGCCGAACGGGCCGCCGCCCGGATCGCCGCACTCGACCGGGCAACTGCGGTCTACGCATCGCCGATGGAACGCACCCAAGAGACCGCGGCCCCAATCGCTAAGGCCCTCAAGCGCAAAGTCCGCACCGAAGCTGGCCTGATCGAATGCGATTTTGGCCAATGGACCGGCCGAAAGCTAAGCGAGCTTCGCAAGCTTCCCGAGTGGAAAGCCGTGCAGCGCTACCCCAGCAGCTTCCGGTTTCCCAAGGGCGAATCGTTCCCTGAGATGCAGACCCGGATGGTCGGTTCCATCCATAAGCTGGTTGCAAAACACCCCGGCGAAACCATCGTTGCGGTTTCGCATGCCGACACCATCAAGGCGGCGATTGCCGACGCCATGGGCACACACCTGGACCTTTTCCAACGAATCGTCGTGTCGCCGTGCTCCATCACCGCCATCTTCTATGGCGCCGAAGGCCCGGCCGTTCTTACCGTCAACTCCACCGGCGACGATCTCTCGCTGGGTCTTTCCTAGAGATCGCACGATGAGTCCGTCCTACCACTTCGGCGAGGTCGCAGCGCTCGCTGCAGGAACCATTGGGCCGCGCGGCCAACGAGTGTTTTTCATGCAGGTGCGCGATGGCGCATCGGTGCTGTCGTTCAAGCTCGAGAAACAACAGGTCACCGCACTGGCCGAGTATCTCGCTGATCTCCTGGGTGACCTACCACCGGTCGATGTTCGAAGCGTCCCCGACCTAGAACCCTTGGTCGAGCCCGTGGTTCCCGAGTGGACCGTTGGCGCGATGGGTGTCGATTTCAAAGCCGACGTCGATCACTTTGTTCTGATGGCCGAGGAGTTCGATACGTCCGACGAGGACGAACCGTTCGATGAAGATGACCGCCCAGCAACTCTTCGCTTTGCAATCGATCGGGGTCAGGCCAGTGCCTTCATTACCCAGGCTCGCGAACTCGTTTCAGCAGGTCGACCACCATGTCCCTTCTGCGGCCGTGCCTGGGAACCTGCCGACGACTTCTGCCCCTGCTACAACTAACGCCTGCCCATGACTGAGTCTGACGAGAGCCCCTTCATCGAACGCGAGTTCATCCCAACCCCTCGCGCCACCCAGCTCCTTCGAGGCGGCGAGATCGAGGTGAAGGGTCGCATGCCCTACAGCTCGAATATGACGTTTCTGGTCGATGTGGTTCATCGCGACCTCGTCGCCCAGGCGATCTATAAACCGCATCGGGGCGAGAAGCCACTGTGGGACTTTCCCGATGGCCTCTACAAGCGCGAAGTCGCCGCCTTTGAACTTTCCGAACACCTCGGGTGGGGTGTTGTTCCACCGACGGTTTTGCGTGACGGACCGATGGGAATCGGTTCGATGCAGCTGTTCATGCCATCGGATTTTTCCCAGCACTACCTCACGCTTGTTGAGGCAAACGACGAACACGACGACGTGTTCCGCCACATTTGTGCGTTCGACATTTTGTCGAACAACACCGACCGCAAGAGCGGACATTGCCTCATTGGTAACGACGGCCGGATCTGGGCCATCGACAACGGTTTGGCCTTTCACGCCGAGTTCAAGCTCCGCACCGTCATTTGGGAGTTCGCTGGACAATCGCTGCCGGCCAGCATCGTGGTCGACCTCGAGGAGTTCCTCGATAACGACCTACCCGATGCGCTGATGAAGCTCCTCGACGAAGATGAACGAGAAGCCATGCGGGCCCGCGGCCGAGACCTCCTCATCGACGGAGAGTTCCCAATAGACCACACCGGCCACCGCTACCCCTGGCCCATTGTTTAGGT
>CALGZB010000162.1 GCA_937934655.1 uncultured Acidimicrobiales bacterium
CCAACATCATCATGCCGTGGCCGCTCGACCCACCCGCAGCGCCCGAGCAGAACCCCACCGGCCTCCACGTCACCACATTCACCCGCGCCAGCGCATGGAAGAACCACAACGTGATTCTTCACCTCGGCGGCGCCGAGAGCATCGCCGTCGTTTGGTGCAACGGAACCTTTGTCGGCATGGGCAAAGACTCACGCCTGCCATCCGAGTTCGATCTCACGCCGCATCTCACGAGCGGCACAAACACTCTCGCCGTCATGGTTATTCGCTACGGCGACGTCACCTGGATCGAAGACCAAGATCACTGGTGGCACGCTGGCCTTCACCGGTCGGTGCATCTCGAGGCCCGGCCGCGCGTGCACGTTCGCGACATCACCGTCGTCGCCGACTACGACCACATCACCGGCGCAGGAGCACTCGCCGTTTCGGTCGATGTTCCGAACGCAAACGGCTGGTCGGTGCGGGTCTCGGCTCGCGAGGCCACCGGTCGAACCAACCTCTTCAGACCAATTACTTCGGACGTCGACTCGTGGCAGCACCGCACCGGCGCGTTCGAGCAGCTACTCGGCGCGTACGCATTCAAAGGCACCCACGCCCAGGTGGCAATCGACCTTAAAGATGTCGCGCCGTGGACCGCCGAAACGCCCACCCGGTATCGAGTAGTCGTCGAACTCCTCGATCCAAAGGGAGAGGTCGCCGAAGCGCATCTGGTGTGGACGGGTTTCCGTCGTATCGAGGTTCGCGACCGTCGACTCCTCGTCAACGGGCAACCGATTCTGGTCGCCGGCGTCAACCGGCACGACCATCACCACGAAACCGGCAAGACCCTGACGGTCGACGAGCTTCGAACCGACCTCGTCACGATGAAGCGGCACAACATCAACGCTGTTCGAACCGCCCACTACCCCAACGACCACCGGCTCCTCGACCTGTGCGACGAGCTCGGGCTCTACGTGGTCGACGAGGCAAACGTCGAAAGCCACGCCCGCCTGTCGTCGCTTGCCCTCGACGAGAGGTTCGGTCCGGCCATCATCGAACGAACCCGACGCATGGTGCTCCGCGACCGCAACCACCCCTGTGTCATTGGCTGGTCGCTTGGCAACGAGGCTGGCCATGGCCCCACCCACGATGCAGCCGCCGCGTGGGTGAAACACATCGACCCCACCCGGTTTGTCCAGTACGAGGGAGCAGTACAGCAACGGTTCTCGGTGAACAATCCGGTGCTCGAACTTGGGCCGCCAAGCCCAAGCGAGCGGCTCACCACCGACATCGTCTGCCCGATGTACTCACCCATCGATATCTGTATCGAGTGGGCCGAGTGGGCCGAGCAGACCAAGCTCGACGATCGTCCACTCATCCTCTGCGAGTACTCCCATGCCATGGGCAACTCCAACGGTTCGCTCAGCGACTACTTCGATGCGTTCCTTTCTCAACCCGCCTTGGGCGGAGGCTTTATCTGGGACTGGCGCGATCAGGGTCTTGCCGAGACCGCCGACAACGGCCGCGAGTACTGGGCGTACGGCGGCCACTTTGGCGACGACCCCAACGACGTCAACTTCAATATCAACGGCCTCGTAGGCCCCGACGGCACACCCCACCCCGCGCTTCGTGAACTGGCATGGTGCGCTCGGCCCGTTGCAACCGTCCAGCAATCAGGCACCACCATCAGCATCGAAAACCGGCGAGCTCATCGCAACCTCGACGATCTCGAACTGCACTGGACGCTGCTGGTCGATGGTGTGGAGGTTCGCTCGGACTCGCGGATGGTGAAAGGCCTCAAGGCTGGAGCGCTCCGAGACATCGAACTCAAGGTAGGCAAACGCCCGGCAACTGGCGATCAGCACCTCACCATCGAGTGGCGATCGCGCTCAGTCACCTCGTGGGCCAAGGCCGGCCACCTCGTCGCGTGGGATCAACTCCAGCTGCAACAAGGGGGGCCAAAGAAAATGGCGGTCGGCGAACCCATCAATCTTCAGATCAACCAGCCCGAAGCTGACGCCAACACTCGCATCACTGCGGGGCCAACGACATTGGCTATCAACACCAGCACTGGCGTCATCAGCGGGGTCAACATGTACGACAAGCCGGTAATCGCCGGCGACATCGAAGCATCCTTATGGCGAGCCCCCACCGACAACGACGGCGTAAAGCAGGGTTGGATGAGCGCCGTCGCCGGAGCACGACTCAAGTGGATTACATGGGGCCTCGACAACCTCGCCACCGACCTCGTCTCGCTGGCGATCGACAACACAAAGGCAGGCGTTCGAATTCAACGAAAGCGTTTGCTCATCGGCGTCGACCATGCGGCCACCCACCAGCAAGAACTTCTCCTCAGTGGTGACGGAACGGTCACCTTCGACGAGTCGATCAAACTTCCAAAAGCGTGGACCGACCTGCCACGTATCGGAATGCGTTTCGAGACCGACCCATCACTCACACACGTCGACTGGCTCGGATTGGGACCAGACGAGACCTACCCCGACCGCTCGTCGGGCGCACTCGTTGGCGTGTGGTCATCATCCATCGACGATCAGTACCACCCTTACGTTGTGCCGCAGGAACATGGTGCCCACAGCGAGACTCGCAGGGCCACCCTTCGATCGAACCGTCGTACAAATGCCGCTCTGACAATCGAGGCCGACCAGCCATTCGTGTTCACCGCTCGATTCCACCACGATGCCGACCTCACCGCCGCCACAACACTTGCCGACGTGAACGTGAGCGACCGGGCCGAAGTGCATGTCGACACCGCTCAGCGCGGCCTCGGCACGGGGGCCTGTGGACCCGACGTGTTGGCGCAGTACCAGATTGGCAGCGGCACCCACGCCTGGTCATGGAGCCTCGCCCCCGGCAAGCGCTCCGCCTCCTAAAAACCCATCCCCAACACCACACGGGGCCCCGGCATCGTCGCCGGGGCACCGCTGTCTTGGTTCCCGCTACCAAACCTTCCCGCCAGGGGACCGAGAAAGTTTGAGGGATCTAGACCGAACCGAGATTTGGTTCGGTGATGGTTGTTGAAACTCGCACATCGACGCC
>CALGZB010000163.1 GCA_937934655.1 uncultured Acidimicrobiales bacterium
GGGTTTTCGACGATATCGATCGGGCTATTGAAGCTGCCGAGGAAATCCTTCTGGCGGGAAGCGAACGGGCACAATCAACGGTCGACCTGTCCAGCGAACTCGCCGCCAAGTTCGAACGAATCACGTTCGCCGATGGCGAACGGGTCGTCCGCAAGGGTCAGACCGACAAGTCGATCTTCATCGTCGAAGAAGGAACCTGCGAGGCAATACTCCCCCAGCCCGACGGATCCTCTCGGCGGCTTCGACAGTTTGGCCAGGGGTCGATGTTTGGTGACATCGGGTTCCGCACCGGCGATGCCCGAACCGCCGATGTGTTGGCAATCGGGCCAACAACGCTGCTCACCCTGCGGCGCGAAACCTACGACCAGCTGGTCGACGAAGACCCGCAGCTTGCGCTAGAGCTCAGCCACTTCTTGCTCGACACCACCACGAGGCGGATCGCTCATCTCACCGCCCAACTCGAAGGCGAGCTCCGTTAGCCCAACGCGATCGAGGGTTCCTGAAGACGACTCTGGCCGGACCGCGCGGGCCCGGCCAGGTCGACATGTTCAGAGCAGATTCGTCTACTCCGCTCGAGCGATTACTTCACTCGTACGATCGATACCGATGCAGCTGGGTCATCCCAGCCGTGCAATGCCGGGTCGAGATCGCCAGAACCGGTAATGCCGCCATGGACGGAGATGACACCGTTCTCGGCCAGCGCCGGATCGGTTGCGCCAGTGCCTTGGCCTCCGGAGTCAACGCCGGTGAGCGGACCGCAGGGCGGCACCATATCGGCAAACAACTCCGTATTGATTTCGGTGCCGGCGTCGTAGCCGAGCGTGTCGATGTTGACGACGTCGCCGAGTGCCTTCGGAAGACGAATCGAATCGATACCGGTGAAACCATCGTTGGTGCAGATCAACATCGAGGCGATCGAGATGAGGTTTCCACCGCGACGCGATGTGTAGATCTTGAAGGTGACTTCGTCACCCGGAAGGATCGGCGGCGGACCATCAGGCGATGCCGTGACAACCAGGTCGCGAATCGCTCCGGAACCAGCAAGTGATCCGACCAGTCCCGGGACATCGCCGTTCTCGGCAAGGCCCTGAATACCGGCGCTGGCTGCCTCGCCAACCGAGTACACGTCGGCCCGGCGGTTATGGGTAACCGCTACAGGAGGGGTCAGCGGCTGACCAGACGTGTTGTTGGTGATGGTGACTTCGTACGCCCGGGCGGTGTCGATGCGAGTAACCGTAAGCATCGCGGCTGGGTCTTCCCAGTTATGGATGTCGAGATCGAGGTCGCCACCGCCGCTAAGGAATGCGTGACGGGAGATGACGCCGTTCTCGGCAAGGGCCGGATCGGTTGCACCGGTGCCCTGGCCGCCGGAGTCAACACCCGAGAGTGCTCCACAAGGTGGAACCATGTCGGCAAAGAGTTCGGTGTTGAGCTCGGTGCCAGCATCGTAGGAGTTGAGCGGAATGCTCACCGACTTGCCCGGAACCCGAGGCAACCGCATCGAGTCCAGACCGACGAAACCATCGTTGGTGCAGATCAACATCGAAGCAACTGACAGATGCCGCTGTCGTTTCGGTGTTTCGAGCTCGACCGTCACCGATTGTCCGCCGACAAGCGGGCCGGCTTCGGTTGCGGCAACGGTGATGCTGCCGACTCCGGTCGCACCTTCAAGTCCGCCGACCAATCCAGGAACATCGCCATTCTCGGCAAGGCCTTGGATACCAGCGCTCGCCGCCTCACCAGCGGTGAAGAGATCGGCCCGACGGTCATGGGTAACGAGCACCGGCGGCGTGAACGGCTGAGCGCCCGTCGCGTTGGTAATCGTGACGGCGTAGCGCACCGTCTCAGGGAGTGCGCGATGTATCGCGCTCGGTTGTGCACCAGCTGCGCCGCTGAAAGCGGGCACCACCAGGGTGGCGAGCATGGCTGCTACAAGGGCAGCCAGGAGCCCGGAACGGTATCGTTGAATCATCGTCTTGTTTCCTATCGTTAGACGCGCAGAGCGAGCTCGGCGCGCATGGATGAACTGGAGACGAGACGACGTCGGGTGCGGTTCTGTTCCAACGGGTCCGCACCCGGCACGTTCTCTCCCTCCAGCTCTTCAACGAAGGGCGAATCCGACGAGTTCCCGGATTCCTCAGATTGTTGAACTTCTTCTCTGTTCTTGGCCTGCTGGCGTCTAGTCAGGAAGTCCGAGACAGGTGCGGCACTGCTCGTCGAGAGAACGTTCAGCAGCCATCGCCGCATCCTCGGGTGTCTGATACACCGGCTCGTCCGACCGTCCGGTTCGGGTGTCGCCAGCGTCAGAACCACTCGCACCAGACGACTGGGCTTTCCGGCTCCACGACAACGGTTTGGCTTTCCAGTCATCATCGATCCAGCGGTATGGCAGCGACACGATGTCGCCTGGTTCGCTAATGGCATACCCGGCGGCGAGACCCTCGGCCAGCAGCCTGCGCTGTCCCTCGGGATCACCGGGTGCACCAGCCGTATGCCCAAGGGGCAGATCGATAAGCACCGATCGTGGCGGGTTCGCTGATGCGGTGATCGAAAGCGCCGAGGAAAACCCAATGGTGGGGGTTCCGGCAGCTTCGATATGGCGAGCAATCAGTCCGACCGACTGATGACAAACCGGTCAAACGGGCACCAGGAGAACCAGGTCGACCTCGTCGGCCTGCAACTGCTCGAGAAGGGTCGGGACCAACTCGGCCTCGAGCCGGCGGGTCGAATAGATGCCTCCCATGAAGGCGTAGGCGTTGTCGGCGACTTCGCCGATGGTTCCGTCGGCAGCAAGCTCGTTGAGCCGGTCGAGCGGGAACACCACATTCGGGTCGGTCCGGGCATCGGCCTGGTCGTAGGCAAAGTGTGCGGTGCGGAGTTCGCTGGTAGGAGTGTCGCTGGCGATGACTCGGATCGACGTGTCGTCGGCCGTCGTGAACGCGATCTGTCCGGCACGGTACACCCCGCCCGAACCGACCAGCGCCACCCGGCTTTCGCTGAGCGGTTTCGTGAGAGGAACGAACTCGGGTGGCTCGGGGCGCTCGGCCCATCGGTACGGATCGAACCCCAATGACGAATACAACGTTCGAGTTTCGTCGATGTAGTCGGCCGGGGGTAGCGCCGATTGGCCCGCAACGAGTTCAGTCATGCCCTCTCACTCTCACTCGGTTTCTGGCTGAGTTTCTAGGTATGGCCTACTCAGTTCTTGGGCACCTTGGCAAAATCCTGCGCAAGTTGCACCAGGGTGCGCACACCGAACCCGGTGCCGCCCTTCGGGTGAAGCTTCTCGCCCGAGTCGCTGAATGCTGGACCGGCGATGTCGAGGTGCACCCACGGAATTCCTTCGCCAACGAACTCTTCGAGAATGAGGCCGGCGGTAAGCGAGCCGCCGTAGGGGCCGCCGATGTTCTTGATGTCGGCGACTGACGAGTCAAACATTTTGCGGTAATCGGCCGGAAGCGGAAGGTGCCAGGTGCGCTCGCCCGAGTTCTCGGCGGCTGCACCTACCTGTTCGATCCAGTTCTCGTTGTTTCCCATCCGGCCAGCGATTTTCGGGCCGAGGGCCACCATGCAAGCGCCGGTGAGCGTGGCGAGGTCGACGATGGCGTCAGGCTTCGCCTCGCTGGCCAACGACAATGCGTCGGCGAGAACGATTCGCCCTTCGGCGTCGGTGTTGAGGATCTCCATGGTCTTGCCATTGCGAAGCGTCACCACATCGCCGGGGCGAATTGCGTTACCGCCAAGCATGTTGTCGGTCATCGGGATGTAGGCCCGGACACGAACGGGCGGCTTCGATGCTGGCAGGACGCTCATGGCGCCAACGACGGCTGCAGCGCCGCCCATGTCGCACTTCATGGTCATCATGCCGGTGCCGGACTTAATCGAAAGACCACCTGCATCGAAAGTTATGCCCTTGCCGACGAACGCGATTGTTCCCTTTGGTTTCACATCGGGTTCGTAGGTGAGCTCGACGAATCGCGCCGGATGGGTCGAGCCCTGGTTGACGCCGAGGAGGCCCCCAAGCTTGGCCTTCTCGATAGCGGCTTTGTCCATCACCTTGACCTTGAGTCCGACCTTGCGGGCCATCCGTTGCACCTGGGCGGCAAACTTCGGTGGCGTGAGCGAGCCACCCGGTTCGTTCACAAGGTCGCGGGCCATCATCACGCCATCGGCAACCGCCGCTCCGAGGGCGACGGCCTTGGTGACCTTGGCGACGCCTGAGACGACCGTGACTTTTTTGAGGTCGGCTTGTTCCGGCGAGCTCTTCTGAGCGGTGTAGGTATACGCACCGAGGGCAAGACCTTCCGCGAAGGCCTGGGCGGCACCGACTTGGTCGATGCCTTCGGGCAACTCGTCGACGATGGTCGTGGCGATATGGCTGTGCTTCTTCGCCGAGCGGGAGATCTTTGCGCCGGTTTCGCGGACGATCTCGATGGTGAGGGCGTCGGCTTTCCCCATACCCACCATGGCGACAAGGCCATTCGGGCCGTTGACGGTCTGGTATTGACCTGCCGCTCCGGTGTACCCCTTGGCCGCCATCAGATCGGCGTCGACGTAGTCGGGCAATGCGCCTTCGAAGACGCCAACGGCTGTGAGCTTTGCGCCGGCCGGAACGGTTTTCGCTGAAGTGATCGAGAGAGCCATATGATTTTCCTGCTTCTTCGTAGAGAGTTCGCTACTTGTGTTGTGTTCGTTCTAGACGAGCTAGGCGTCTTTCGCGAGGACCGTGGTGTCCTCGACCCAGCGGGCCATCGTCCAAACCAAGTCCGAGAGGCGGTTGAGGTACACGAGTACGTGGGACCCATCGGCAACCGCCGACACGCTGGCCCGTTCGGCCCGCCGCACGACGGTGCGGGCAACATCGAGCGCAGCCGACAGCGGATCCTGCCCGGGCACGGCGAAATGCGACGGTGCTTCGAAGCGCGACTTGAAGTCGTCGATATGCACTTCGAGCGCCTCAGCCATTTCGGCGGTCACCCGTGAGGTTCCGTATTCGAGCTTCTCGTGGTTCTCGGGCAAGGTCGCCAGCTCGGCCATCAGCACGTACAGGTCTTTGCACACCGTGCTCAGAACCTGGTCGAGCTCGGCGGCGACCCCGGCTGACAACGATTGGCTTGACGGCTGGGACGCTTGGGCTCGGGCGACCCCCAGAAACGCTTGCGCTTCGTCGACAGCGCCATAGGCCATCGGCAACGCCGAGTCTTTGGGAACTCGGCCGCCGTAGAACAAGCCGGTTGAACCGTCGTCGCCGGTGCGGGTGTAGATCTTCGGGCTACTCATTGCGGCGACGGTAGCTGCTGCACAAGGGTCTGGGTGGGTTCGAACAGGTCACCATATTCTTCGACCCGCTCGAGGACCTCTGCGGTCTCGAACGTGAGCGGCTCCCCGTTTGCCCCCTCGGCCACTTCATCCCAGGTAAGTGGTGTCGAAACCGTTGGCCGGTCCTTTGCTCGCATCGAATACGGCGTGATCGTCGTTTTGTGCCGAGAGTTTTGGCTCCAGTCGATGAAGACTTTGCCTTTGCGAACGCTCTTTGTCATCTGGCTAACGACCAACTTCGGAAGTTGTTTTTGCAGCAGCTGGGCGACCGCATGGGCGAACGATGACGCGGTTGCCTGGGTGTGTGGTGAGTTCAGCGGCACGTAGAGCTGCATGCCCTTTGAGCCGCTGGTCTTCGCAAACGCCTCGAGTGAAAGCGCATCGAGCACCTCGCGTATCTCCAACGCCACTTGGCAGCATTCGATGATGGTGGCGGGCGAACCTGGGTCGAGATCGAACACGACCATCGTCGGGGTGTCCGCGTCGATGCCCAGCGACATCGGGGTATGCAACTCAATGGCGGCGAGGTTCGCCGTCCAGGCCAGGCCGGCAATCTCGTCGATCATCGTGTACTCAATAGGCTTTTTGTCTGGCTTTGCGCCAGCCGATGGACTTCTCTCGGGTCCGATGACGGTGCTGATCCAGTCGGGTCGATGGGTTGGCGACCTTTTCTCGAAGAAGGAGGTTTCATTGACGCCATTGGGCCAGCGGCGCATTGTGAGCGCTCGCCCTTCAAGGTGAGGGAGCATGTACGGCGCAATCCGCACGTAGTAATCGATGACCTGTGCCTTGGTGAATCCGACAACCGGATACAGCACCTTGTCGAGGTTCGAAATGCTGAGTTTACGTCCGCCGATTTCAACGGTTTGCCGCTCGACCATTACCGATGAGTCCGCGTACTGACCAATGTCATTGGACGGGAGCGGTTATGCCGACTTCTTTTTAGCGGGCTTCTTCTTTGCAGCCGCGGAAGCCTTACCACTTGCCTTCTTCGAGGCTGGGTGGCGCTTCTTCGCGTCTTTCGCCTGAGCAACGCTGGCTTCGAGGGCGGCCATGAGGTCGACGACCTTGTTCTCGGTTTCCTCGGGGGCACTGGCCACCAGATCGGTTTCGCCGGCCACCTTGCGGTCAATGAGCTCGAGCACCGCCTCACGGTAGGTGTCGACGTGGCGGCCCGAATCGAAGTCGGCGTCGAGCGAGGCGATGAGTTGCTCGGCCATCGCCAACTCCTTCTTCTCGATCTTGACGTCTTCGAGGGCGTCGAACTCATCGATTTCGCTTCGGGCGACGAGTTCGTCGGCGTAGACCATGGTGGAGAGCACGAGCGTGCCGTCCTGGGGCCGAATGGCGGCGAGGTACTGCTTGGTGCGCATGACGAACCGAGCGATGGCGACCTTGTTGGCTGCGGCCATTGCTTCGGCGAGGAGTTTGTAGGGCTTGACGGTGGTGGGGTCGGGAACCAGGTGGTACGCCGAGTCGTAGTACATCGGGTCGATCTCATCGAGATCGATGAACTCCAGGATGTCGATGGTGCGGACCGCATCGGGGTCGAGCGCGTCGAGTTCTTCTTGGGTAATGGTGACGTATTCGCCGGACGGCAGTTCGTAGCCTTTCACGATGTCGTCATAGTCGACGTCGCTGCCATCGAGTGCCGAGACTCGCTTCTGCTTGACGCGAGCGCCGGTCTGGCTATCGATCTGGTTGAACCGAACCGTCTTCTTACTTACGGCACTGAACAATTTGATGGGGATGTTGACGAGGCCGAAGCTAATCGACCCGCTCCAAATGGCGCGTGGCATGGGTCCAGTATGCCCGCGACCTGCGACATTGACTAGGGGCCGGCTAGGGGCCGACTAGGGGCCAACACGACTCCCGAGCGCTCAAAGCTGGCGAGATCGCCCGGGCTTTGCCCGGATTATCGGCTGTTCTCGCCTCAACTTTAGGAGAATTTTACAAAAGTGACCAATGTCACATTTATCCGACTTCCCCACCCTCCGTGTCGCCCAACCCTCAACCGTTTGTTGAGAGTACCCCTATCACCCCTTTGTACTCATAGCCAACACTGACCCCAAGAGCCACACATCCTTCAAGGAACCCTTCATTCGCCACGCTCCGTGGTGACCAAACGCGGTCATATCACCACTCGCCGTGCGTTTCGCCGGAGGGATTCGACACAAATCTGGTGAGAATGCTCCTTACCCCACCGTCTCAACCCCGAGGCGGACTTCGCTGAGGAAACCACCATGAAAAAATACAAGCCCTTACTGATCCTTCTACTCCTTGCCCTCTTAGGCCGCATGTCGCTGTTCTCCACCGACACCGCCGGAGCGGTCGAAGCCGAGCTTTCATCCAGCGAAGCTCCGGTTACCCAGCTCGACGAAGGATCCAGTCCCGACCAGCAGGCCCCGCAACTCGACGGCGCACCCCAGCCGGGTGATTGCTATGGCCCACTTGTGCAACTCGACGGTTCCGTCGATGCCACCTCAGGCCACAACAACTCGCCGATCCGATTCGGCACCGCCCCCGACCTGCGATGGTTCTACAGCGTTCCCGACCTCTCCTTCGAGGCTGGAACTGTTTCGCTCCCACAGGTGATCACCTGGGACGCATACGAGGGTCGCGAAAACACCGAGGTCCAACCCGCCGAGCGAGTTCGCGTTGAGTTCTTCCTCGAGGGCAACCACGTCGCCAGCAGCCCATTTACCGACGACCTCGCCGACGGCGTGGCAAGCGTCAGCCTGGTCTCGAACCTCGGAACCATGGACCTCCCGAACGGCGCCGACGAAGTGCGGATCGTCCACTACGACTGGTTCGACACCACGACCACCGAAAACAGTCTTGTCGTAACCGCACTCTGCTTCGAAGCAACACCGGCATCAAATGGTGACGCTTCCGAAGAACCGCAGCCAGAAGCCCCCGCTCCAGCGTGCGACGACGACCCAGCTACACCAGAACCAGCTGAAGGTTGCCCCTCCGAAGAACCGTCATGCGATGACGACCCGTCGGGCACCGACTGCGATCAAGGCCCTGCGGTTTGTGATGACGACCCCAACACGCCAGAGCCCGCAGGCGGCTGCACACCGACGCCGGCATGTGACGACGACCCAGAAACGCCCGAACCAGCCGAAGGCTGCGATGACGAACAAGAAGAGGAAGAGGAAGAGGAGAGCGAAGAGGCAGAAGAAGAGCAAGAGCCTGCTCCAACTCCAAAGCCTGGCGCCGGCGATGGGGACCAAGCTCCCGAGCTCGCAGTAACCGGTAGCACCACCGAGACCCTCGTGGCTGCAGCGTTGATCCTGCTTATCCTCGGCATCGCTTTCGATGGCGCAGTCGCTCGAGGCATCAACCGAATTCGCACCGTCGGATCGTTTGACCGGGTCGCCTAACCAGCTGCCACATCTATCTCTGCTATCTCTGCCGGCCAACTTTGGTTGAGCTCGCAGCATTTCCCAGCGAAGGGAATTGTGCCCGTCACCGGTTATCCGGTGGCGGGCACGTGCGTTTTTGGGCCACCAACGTTGGGGTTTGATGTCACAGAACAATCGGGTGAAGCGCACCGTCTGTGGATAGAAATTGCCGACATGTGACGCAATGCCAACAATCACCCCAAAAAGACGACCGTACGCGGCAAACGACAGACTCGAACAACACTCTCCGCGTTCCCCGGTGCTCGACAGGGACACATCTAGGCAATAGGCTCACGGCTATCTGGGCATACCCCCTGTCCGCATTACCCAAGGAGACACCATGAAAGCACGCTTACAAGCACTTGCCGTGTTTGTCGTGTTCGCGTTTGTGCTCGTCGGATTCCCGGCGGCCGCCCATGCAGGCTCTAGCGACGAGCTAGTCCTACCCCCAGCATCGAGCTGCACGGCACCAGCATTTACCACTACCCCACTGCTCGACGATCAGGGCTACAACATCTCCAATCCAAACCTCGGAGACGGTGCGGGCGGCTTGGCCACCCGAGCAACGTTCCCCGTTTCGTTCGGGCCTGGCGTTGTTTCCCTCGACGAGATCATCACATGGGATGCCCACGTCGATCGCGACACCAACCTCGACCAGACCAACGAACGAGTTCTCATCGAGTTCTCACTCGATGGAGCTGTCGTCGCAACGAGCGGTCCAACCGCCGACCTGGCCGACGGCCCGCTGTCCGCTTGGGAAATCAACGACCTCGGAACCCTTGCGCTTCCTGAAGGCGCCGACTCGGCCGCCGTTATTCACGCATCAGGTACCGCTGCAATCAACTCGGTTGTTGTCACCAGCATCTGCATGACCTTCGCCGAGGATGCACCGGTCCTGCCTGAGCCAGAACCAGCCTGCGACGACGACCCAGAAACACCCGAGCCAGCCGAAGGCTGCCCAGAGCCCGAGCCAGAGCCACCATCGTCCTCGTGCGAGGATGGCTCGCCCGATCCTGAGTGCGACCTTGAGCCAGTGCCGGAACCAGCCTGCGACGACGACCCAGAAACTCCCGAGCCAGCCGAAGGCTGCCCAGACCCTGAGCCAGAACCAGAGCCAGAGCCGGCTGCCTGCGACGATGACCCGGAAACTCCTGAGCCAGCCGAAGGCTGCGACGTACTTCCCGAGCCACCGGCCCCAGAACCAGAACCAGAACCTGGTGATCAGAACCCTGAGCTCGCTATCACGGGCGCCTACTCCGGTTCGATGGCCGCAGGTGCAATGATCCTGTTGATTCTTGGCGGATCTGCAGCGTTCGTCGCTCGACGCAACGAAGATTGATCAACCGCCCGCTAGGGCACCAGCACATTCGAGTGAGGCCGCCAGCAATGGCGGCCTCACTCCGTTTTTAGGCCAGTGTTGCTCGGGCGACGAGGTCCATCCCGAAGGCGGTAAGGATTGCCAGATAGAGAAGCCCCGTTGCGGCCATGACCGCGCTGTACTCACGTTCCCGAAGCGCAGCACGAGCCACGCCCAACAAGATGATGGTCGCCACGGTCGATGCCACCCAGAACCATCCGAGCAGTCCGTTGTAGCCATCGGCGATCGAGCCGTTCAGTACCGAGATCATTCCGGTTGGCCAGAGCATGACTGCCAGCTCAAACGGCCAGAGAAACGCGGTGATCTTTACGAGCTCGAGAAGCAGGTGTCGTTCGAGGCCTGGCTGGACGAGGTACCAGTGCCCCAGCAGCATGGCATCGCTGATGGCTCCCATGAAGAGTGCTCCAACGATGAGGCGAGCAAGCGCTAAGCCGAGTGGCCCGCCGGCCGCAACAGCAGCCGCCACCAACGCAAGAAGTCCAAGGACCGGGCCGATCAGGTCAAGAATCGGCGGAAACTCGGCAGATTCTTTATCGAAGGTCTGCACATCACGATCGAAACCGGTCATGTCGGCAACCCGTTGTGACCTGCGCTCCACCCGCTCGCGTTGGCCCGACACGCCGGCCGAACGGCGCACTACCGACACCGCCATGGCGATGACCACACCGATACACATAACGATGGTGGCGATTTCTCGAACCGGCACGTAGTTAAACGTGAAGCCGGCGATCACCGATCCAATGGCCATCAGTAGGAACGTGCCGCGCATAAGCCAGCCGTACCCGAGACCGATTTCTCGGTGTCGGGTAGAGACCCAGGTAAAGAAGAGCCCTCCGGCCGCCCATTGGAGAAGGACGGTCGCGAGGTCGAGATCGATCATAAAGAGGGGCGATCTGGCTAGTTGATGACGGCGAGGTGGTGATCGGCGGTGTTCAGCGGATCAGGGCCGTCGACGCCCGAAACCACGATGTCTTCGAGACGGGCCCCCCATTTACCGGGCACGTAGATGCCCGGCTCGACCGAGAACGCATGTCCGGGCGTAAGAGGCTGGTCGTTGCCTTCGACGATGTAGGGATGTTCGTGCGCTTCGACACCGATGCCATGGCCGGTGCGATGGATGAAATACTCGCCGTATCCGGCGTCGGCGATGATCTTGCGACCGGTGCGATCGATCTCCTCAACCGGCGTCCCCGGAACTGCCGCTGCCACCGAGGCGGCCTGGGCTTCGAACAGCACATCGTAGAGTTCGCGAAACTCGGCCGGAGGTTCGCCGGTATAGACGCAGCGAGTGATGTCGGAGCAGTACCCCACCCCAAACTCGTCACTCATCGTTCCACCGAAGTCGCAGAGTACGACCTCGTTCGGTTGAATAACTCGGCTACCGGCGTGGTGATGGGGGCTCGCAGCGTTTTCACCAGCGGCCACGATCGCAAAGTTCACCTTGGCGTGACCCTCAGCAACAATTTGACGCCCAAGTTCGGCCGACAATTGTGCTTCGGTTTGACCAACAACTGGGATCTCGCCGGCCTGCAGCCGGGCCGCAATGCGGTCGACGGCGTGCGATGCGTTACGAAGGCTTTCGATCTCGGCGGCATCTTTCACTGACCGCAACGGCGTCATCACGGTGCCAGCATCGCTGAACGTAATGCCCGATGTGCGGTTAAGAATCTGGACGAGGAAGGTCGACCAGGTGGTTTCGCCAATAGCTACCGAGGTCCGTGACCCAATCCGATCGACAGCCAACTGCACCGGATCTTCGGTCTCGCCCCACGGCACCAGCGAGAACACGTCGTCTTGGGCTTGCACCAACGGTGCTTCGAGCGCCGGGATGATCAGCTCGGCGTCGCCATCGGCTGGGAGAACCAGCATGGTAAGGCGCTCGAGCGGCATTGCCTGGTACCCGGTGAGGTACGGCAGGTCGGCGCCGACGGAGAGCAAAAGCACGTCGACATCGGCGGCCTGCATTTGGGCCCGGGCCCGTTCAATTCGTGCAGCAAACATGTGTAGAGGCTACCGGGAACCTCTCCCCCACTCCCTAGTAGAGCGAGAGTTGGCGCAACAGACCTCGAAAGCCACGATGCGCCGAGAAACGGGTTAACGCTGCGGGCTCTGCGCCTTCATCCAGTCATTGGTCACCATCTGCTGAGCGCAAAGACTCAGGACCAAACCGGCGATCGTGGCGCCAGCCCACAACAGACTTGAGGTGAGGACCCAGGCGATACCCGAGTCAGCAAAGCCGACTCCGCTTACCCAAAGGACAATCGGCAGAATCGCAGCAAATGGCGCAGCGACCCACCCAGCGGTGCGAATCATTCCGGCAAAGAGACCAACAGCAAAGAAGATAACGATCATGGCCCCAGAATAGGAGTGCACCGAAACGCACCGAAAGAGCACAAAGAACCCTCTTGCTAGGTCATTTCTCCCAGGGCAATTTCTTGCGGCCTACTTACTGCTTCGCAGCCTTGGTCTACTTACTGCTTCGCAGAATTGGCCGCGTCTTTGGCGTGGTAGCTCGACCGGGTGAGCGGGCTCGACTCGACGTGTTTGAGACCGAGTTCTTCTTCGCCGATGCGTTTCCACTCGGCAAACTCATCGGGGGTTACCCAACGGGCCACCGGTACATGGTGACTGGTGGGCCGCAGGTACTGGCCAATCGTGACGATGTCGAGGCCGATAGCTCGAAGGTCGGCCATGGTCTGCACAACCTCGTCGAAGGTCTCGCCCATGCCCACGATGATCGAAGACTTGGTGGTGAGGCCCGCCTGCTTAGCCCGCGAAAGCACGGCGAGGCTTCGGGCATATGACGCCGATGGCCGGGCCATACGTTGAAGCCGGGCCACGGTCTCGATGTTGTGGTTGAGCACATCGGGCTTGGCATCGAAGATGATGTCGAGCGAGACAGGGTCGCCCTTACAGTCGGAGATAAGCACCTCGACGCCGACGCCCGGCGTCCGGGTGCGGATGGCGTCGATGGTGTCGGCGAACCCTTGGGCTCCGCCGTCGACAAGATCGTCGCGAGCCACGGTGGTGAGCACCGCAAAGTCGAGGCTCATTCGTTCGACCGCTTCGGCCACGTTGCCCGGTTCGGCCGGGTCTGGTTCTTCCGGCTTGCGGGTATCGACCAAACAGAACCCACAGGCTCGGGTGCACCGCTC
Source organism: uncultured Acidimicrobiales bacterium (assembly GCA_937934655.1). Classification (GTDB taxonomy): domain Bacteria; phylum Actinomycetota; class Acidimicrobiia; order Acidimicrobiales; family SHLQ01; genus CALLQB01. The sequence goes on from CALGZB010000163.1 coordinate 13,260, forward strand.
GCCGTTGATCATGAAGGTTGCGGTGCCGTCGGACCAGCAGTCGTAGATGTTGGGGCACCCGGCTTCTTCGCAGACGGTCACCAAGTTGAGGTCGCGCATGACGCCCTTGAGGCGACGGTAGTCATCGCCCATCTCGGCTTTCACCCGCATCCACTCGGGTTTACGGGTCGAGATCTGCAAACCCTCGGTCACACCGGCTTCGCCCAGACGAGACTGGAGACGCACCGACGTTCCGTCAGTTGGAAGAGAAGGGGAAGGGGGAAGAGCCGGAGGGGCAAGAGCCTCGGCACCGGTAGCACCGTCGACATGAGGGTTGGCCGCGGTTCCGGATGCCTCGCCAGGTCCGGCGCCACGTGAGAAAAGCGAGAGATCCTCCTGTCGGTGGCGCCACACGACATCGGCTCGGTCGATCGGGTCGCTACTGCCCCATCGCTGATCGGCAAGCGCGGCGATGGTGTCGACCACCGACCGCATGTCGGCGTCGATGCCTTCGGCCTCAAGCGAGGTAACGGCCTTGTCGGCGATTCCGCAGGGAACGATGTTGTCGAAGTACGAGAGGTCGGTATTGACGTTGAGAGCAAAGCCGTGCATCGATCGACCACGAGAAAGTCGCACTCCGACCGCCGCGATCTTTCGCGGATTGCTGGAGTCTGGATCGACCCAAACGCCAGGCAGGCCCTCGTGTCGACCAACCGAGGTCAGGCCAAACTTGGCGAGGGTGTCGATGACCAGCTGTTCGACCGATGCCACGTACGCCACGGTGTCGGCCATGCCGCCGCCGCGTTTGCCGGGCACGTTGAGGAGCGGGTAGCCAACTAACTGGCCGGGGCCGTGGTAGGTGACATCGCCGCCTCGATTGGCCTCGATGACGGGCACATCGCCCACGCCGGAACCAATGTTTGCCGAATCGGTGCGGACACCCTTGGTATAGACATGAGGGTGCTCGAGAAGCAGCAGATAGTTATCGGCGGACGAGAAGATGCCGCGTTGAAGTTCGAGCGCGTCGGGGTACTCGACCTGGCCGAGCCAGCGAACCCGCAACGGGCCGGGTGTTAGATCTCTGTCGACCAATCTCTCGTCTCGATGATTTCGCGAATCCGGGCGAGGAACGCAGCGGCATAGGCGCCGTCGAAGGCTCGGTGATCCCAGGCAAGTGCCAGGACACCAACCGAGTGGATGGCGATGGACTCGTTGCCGTAGGCGTCGGTGACAACGACCGGCTTCCGAGAAATTCCATCGGTAGAGAGAATGGCCACCTGGGGCTGGCTGATGACCGGGAACTGCATCATCGTGCCGTAGCCACCGGCGTTGGTGATGGTGAAGGTTCCGCCGCTGATTTCATCGGCCGACAGCTTCTTTGATCGGGCGCGGGTGGCCAGGTCGGCAATCTCGGTTGCGATTGCCCGGAGGCGTTTGGCGTCGGCGTTCTGCACCACGGGGGTGAGAAGACCTTGGAAGTCCAGGTCGACCGCAATGGCGAGGTTGACATCGTCGTGCGGCAGGAGGCCGCCGTCGACGACGCTGGCGTTGAGGTTGGGGAACTCACGAAGTGCATCGGTGAGCGCCCGGGCGATGAACGGCAGGTAGGTCAGGCTTACGCCTTCCTCGGCTTTGAACGCCGCCTTGTTGGCTTTGCGCACCATGTCGACGCCCTCGTAGTCGACCTCGATGGCCGTGAGTACGTGAGGAGCCGTGGACTTGGACATGACCATGTGTTCGCCGGTGAGCCGGCGAATGTTGGAGAATTTCTCGATCCCTCCGCCAGAACCATCGCCTGCAGCAGCCGGAGCTGGTGCGGCCGGTGCCGGGGCAGCGGGTGCTGGTGCTGCTGCGGCAGCCGCAGGAGCCGGAGCTGCTGCGACAGGAGCGGGAGCAGCGGCGGCTTGGCCTCGGCCTTCGGATATTGCCTTCTCGACATCGCCTCGGGTGATTCGTCCGCCAACGCCGGTTCCGGTGAGTTGGTCGACATCGATGTTGTTCTCAGAGACCAGACGTCGCACGACCGGCGACAAGAGCTTGCCAACCGCGCTCGATACCGGAGCGGCAGCGACAACAGCAGCCGGGGCAGGCGCTGCAGCGACAGGAGCCGGAGCAGCGGCTGCTGGAGCAGGCGCCGCCGGAGCGGCAGGAGCAGCAGCAGGGGCAGCGCCGGCGCCACTCATTCGAGCGAGCACGACACCAACATCGACGGTGTCGCCCTCGGGAACAAGAATCTCGCCAAGCACACCTGCGACCGGCGATGGAACCTCGGAGTCGACCTTGTCGGTCGAGACCTCAAACAACACTTCGTCTTCGGCAACCGTGTCGCCCACGGCCTTAAACCAGCGGGTAATGGTGCCTTCGGTTACCGACTCGCCGAGTTGCGGCATGGTGATGTCGGCACCGGGACCAGCAGCGGCGGCCGGAGCAGGAGCTGCTGCGACAGGAGCCGCAGCAACGGGCGCAGGCTCGGGAGCAGCGACGGGAGCAACAGCGGCGACAGGCGCAGCTGCTGCTTCGGGCGCTGGAGCAGGTGCAGCCGGAGCAGCATCGCCACCAACGCGAGCCAAGATGACACCAACGTCGACGGTGTCGCCCTCGGCAACGAGAATCTCGCTCAAGACGCCTGAGACCGGTGAAGGAACCTCAGAGTCAACCTTGTCGGTGGACACCTCAAACAACACTTCGTCCTCGGCGATGGTGTCGCCGATGGCTTTAAACCAGCGCGTGATTGTGCCTTCGGTGACGGTCTCACCAAGTTGCGGCATCGTGATATCGGCCATTGGATTTATCCTTCGCGGGGAGCCCCCGCAGATACAGGGGCTGAAGTGTTTGAAATGTTGGTTGGGGGGTAGCTGGTTCGGTTTACCGCTCAGCGCAACTAGTGCAACGAGCGGCCGGTGAGCGAGAGAACCGTCTCACCAAATACTTCACTGATAGTCGGGTGCGGCTGAATGAGTGGCGCAATGTCATCGACTGTCGCCTCCCAGTTCACCGCTAGATATCCCTGACCGAGTTGTTCGGTAACCCAGGGACCCACCAGATGTACTCCAAGAATTTGTCCGCCGGTTCCGTCGGGCTTCTTCTCGGCAATGATCTTCACCAGGCCTTCGGTGTCGCCAATAATCATCGAGCGACCGTTACCCATGTTGCGATGTTTGCTGGTGACGACGTCGTAGCCAGCGTCCTTGGCGCTTTGCTCGGTGTGTCCGGCAAAGGCGACCTCGGGGTGGCAGTAGATGCACCACGGAACCTTGGTGTAGTCGATTGGGGTTGGGTCCTCGCCGAGGATGTCTTGGATTGCCAACATCCCTTCAGCGAAACCAATGTGGGCGAGCTGCGCAGTGTTGACGACGTCGCCCAAGGCGTACACGCCGGGTTCACCGGTGTGAAGGAGCTCATCGATTTCGATGAACCCACGGTCGTCGACAACGACGCCCGTGCCTTCGAGGCCGAGGTGGTCCGAGAGCGGACGACGGCCAACCGAAACAACGACCATGTCGGTCTCGACGCTTTCGGTGTCTCCACCGGCGGCGGGTGCGTAGTGCACCGAGGTGCCAGAGCCATTTGGTGTGTGCCCGGAGGACATCACGCCGGTCTTGATGGTCATGCCACGCTTCGAGAACGAACGCTCGACAATCTTTGCCGCGTCGATATCTACACCGGGAAGAATGTTTGGTGCGTACTCGAGAATAGTGACGTCGGTACCGAGGTCGCTCATCATCGAGGCGAACTCGCAACCAATGGCGCCGCCACCGATAACAACTGCCCGTGCGGGAAGCGCATCGATCGACAGGAGCTCATCGCTGGTGACAACAAGCTTGCCGTCGATTTCGAATCCAGGGATCGTGCGCACGGCTGAGCCGGCAGCGAGAAGAACAGCATCGCCGGTGATTTGGATATCGCCCGATGAGCCGCCCGTGACCGACACCATCTTGTTCGGGCCGAGCGAGCCAATGCCGTCATAGACGGTGACTTTGCGCCCCTTGAGCATGCCGCCGAGGCCACCAACCAGCTGGTCGATGATGCCCTGCTTGCGACTCATGGTGGTCGACCAGTCGACGGTTGTTTCGCCGCCGGTGTTTACCCCAAAGTCTTTGGCATGTTGGACCGTGCGGAACACCGCAGCGGTCTCGAGAAGTTCTTTCGCTGGGATACAGCCAACGTTGAGGCAGGTTCCCCCAAGCTTGTTCATTTCGATAATTCCGCAGTCGAGTCCGGCGGATGCGCCGTACAGTGCTGCGGCGTAACCAGCGGGTCCACCGCCGATAATTACGACGTCATGTTTTGTAGTCGTCGGGACCACCTCCCAGGTAGTACTCCGTACACTATCGGCACCAGATTCCCTGTGATCAGCTCAAGCCTGAGACCTTCTTCACCCCACGTGGAAACCCACTGCATATCAGCGTTTCCTACACGGCCGATCGAGTCTTCTCGACGGGCAATCGAGCCGGTTACTCGACGAGGAGCACCTGAACGGTGAACGCCACCAAAATGGCTAACCCGCACAAAAGGGCGGCCAGAATCAGCTTTCGAGTGCTCACCCGGCCAATAGTAGCGGAGCAATCAGGAACTTTTCGGACCGCCGGTACGCTGAGGTACTTATGAGAACCACAACTCCCCGAGTCCGGGGGCGCGCTGCATCATTCATTTTGGGCGCCTCGCTCCTGGCTGCCGCATGTGGTGGAAGTACCACGACAACCTCTGCCGCTGACACCTCCGCTTCCGGCGACACAGCGACCGCCGATAGCTCGGCAGAAGCGACGACAACGAATGCGGGAAATCCTCTGCTCACCGGCTCCATTGGAACGGTCAGCGGAAACCAGTTCGACATGGCGTCGCTCGAAGGCCAGGACGCTGTCCTGTGGTTCTGGGCGCCCTGGTGACCGACTTGTATCCGAGAAACCTCTGCGGTCGTAGAGGCAACAAGTAGCTACAGCGGCGACGTCCAACTCATCGGTGTGGCTGGACAAGACTCACTCGACGCATCGGCCGAATTCGTTTCGGAGTATGGCGTCGATGTTATCGAGCACCTTTTTGATGACGGCGACATTTGGCAACGGTTCGGTATCGCATCGCAGCCAGCTTGGGTCTTCCTGAACGACGACGGAACCTTCGAGACGAAACTCGGAAGCCTTGGCCCAAGCGGCATCGCCACCGAGATAGCCAACCTCGAAGCCCGCTAGCGCTCCCGGGGAGTTGCCCGGGTCTCAAGCTCAGCGAGCCCGGTGCCGATATCCATCGAATGGCCCAGGCTGTCGCCGATTCAACCCCAGTACTCGCTGCCCCGGCGTCCGCCGACGGCCGCCTCTACGAACTCGACCTCCTTCGATTCGTCGCGGCGGCAGCCGTCGTCATCTTCCACCTGGGTTTCATCGGGTCCGCGGCAACCGGCCCACAGCCGTCAAACCTGTTGGCGCCGGTGGCGAAGTACGGGTACTTGGGTGTCGACTTCTTCTTCATCCTGAGCGGTTTTGTCATCGCGCGGAGCGCAAATGGTGCGGCAGCGCGGAGCGCAAATGGTCGTGGGGCGTTGGCGTTTGCTCGAGCCAGACTCGTGCGACTCTTACCCGCCTATGTGGCGGCGATTGCTGCAACCTCAACCGTGCTCGCCTCGGTGGGCGATGCCCCGACGGTTACCCGCATCGCCGCCAACCTCACTTTCACTCAGCGGATCTTCGCTGAGTCGTTTATCGATGGGGCCTACTGGTCGCTGCTTGTCGAGCTTCGTTTCTATGCGCTCATTGCGGTTCTCATTGCCGTTCGACTCGTCAGCCAGCTTGAACGCGTCGCCTACGTTTGGCTCGCCGCCGTTCTTGGCCTCAGGCTCTTTGGTGGGCCCGCGTGGATCGACACCATCGTCATCACTCCCTTCGCCCATTTGTTCATCGCCGGCATCGTCTTGTCCGCTCTGTCCGCCGACCGGGCAGTAACGAAGCCCCGAATCATCGCGACCACCCTCTGCCTCGCCGTCGGACTCTCCCAGGCCATGGGGCACGCCGAGACGCTGAGCAATGCAACCCGCCGATATTCGCCGACGGTTGCAGCCCTTTCGACGATCGTCTTCTTTGCACTCTTCGTGGTGATCGCGATGCGAGGAATCCCGAGTCTGCGCCGACCTGTATTCGCAGCCCTCGGAGCCGCCAGCTACCCGCTCTATCTCCTCCATCAAGAGATTGGCTACCGCGTGTACGACGCGTGGGATGGTCGGTTCTGGGTAATGTTCCCCACGATTCTCGTTGCGATCTCTGTCGCCAGCCATCTGATCGCGTCGAATATCGAAGCGCCGTTTGCGGCGTGGGTGAAGGCACGCAAGACACGGTGACCCGAGGGTTGCAGATCCGGCACCGTCGGACCCGCCCACACCCGCCGGTCGATTGCTGACCGATCCGCGCGTGTACTATCTCGTTGCACCAAACTTGAGGGAACGGGCCGAAAAGGTCTGTCAATTCAGGAGAGTCCCCCATTCCTCAGCCAACCACCAATCGAAGTGTCGCCATGGCATTGGCGCGCACGCTCGAGACGTTTGACCCAGCGGCCAGCCGCCGGGGACTTCGGCGCGCCGGTTTGGCTCTTCAAATCGGCACGCGGGTTGGTCTGAGCGACGACGAACTCGCATCCACCATCACCGCAGCGCACCTTAACGAGATCTGTCTGCTGGTTACCCACGACCGCCGGTCGGACACGCTCAACCCAGCCCGAGCGGTGCTCAGCAGCCGTGTCCTGCGATCAGCTGGCCTGCATTCTTGTGCCGACGCGGTTCATCACGAGTTCGAACGATGGGGTGGCGGCGGGCTCCCCGTAGGTCTGTCCGGTCGCGACATTCCAACCGGTGCCCGTGTGTTAGCTGCGGTTGGTGCCCATGACGAACCAACCATCGCCTCGATGGGCTGGCTTGAGCCCGACCTTAACGACGCGCTCGACGCGGTAAAGGCCACGCCCGTAGCTCCCCCGCTCGACCTCGGATGGCTCGATCGACAACTCGAAGCGCTCGAGCTACCTGAAACGGGTAAAGGCCTCTCGGTCAGCGAAATCCTCGAGGCATCCCAACGCACCATCGACATTATTGAGCTCATTGCCGAACACGCACTCGAACAACTCCGCGCTTCGAGCGTCTCGATCGCCCGGTTCGATCTCGACAACGACCAGCTCCGGGTGGTCATCAACGCCGGATCCTTAGGTGAGCACGACCTCCGCCGTCCGTCCGAAGAGGTCTATCCGCTCTCGGCGCTACCCGAAGCCTTGGCCTACCAGGCCGGTGCGCAACGTCTCCTCAGCCGCACCCCCACTACCAGCCCGGCCACCGTGAGGTATCTCGATCTTCGCGGTCTTAGCTCCGAAGCTGTCGTGCCGATCATCGATGACGAAAGCTCGGCAGGCGCTTGGGGAATCGTTTGGGCCACCACGTACAGCGAGCACAACCGTCAGCTCGCCCCCGCCGACCTCAACCAGCTTCGCTCTATCGCCGACGACCTCGCTCTGGCAATCCAACGCGCCGACCGATTTACCGAGTTCGAGAACTTGGCACTTCGCGATCCTCTCACCGGCCTCTGGAACCGTCGTATTCTCGACGAGTCCCTCGCAAAAATATTCAGCGAGTACGGACCTGCCGAAGATGCCGCCGTCATCATTTGCGATGTCGACGAGCTCAAGGCGGTCAACGACAACCTGGGTCACTCAGCTGGCGACAACGTCCTTATCGAAGCTGCAAACTCGCTCCGGGAAGCAACCATGAATCTCCCGGGCGTCACGGTTTGTCGCATCGGCGGCGACGAGTTCGCCGTGGTCATTCAATCCAATGGCTCCGAATATGCCGATGCGATTGTCGAGCAAGCGCTTCGGCGGTTCCGGCGCGATGACCCAAACCGGTCAATGTCGTGTGGTGTTGCCCTCACCAACTCCACTATGAGCAAGCCGGGCGAACTGATGAAGGCCGCCGATGAGGCTCAGTACGAACGAAAGCGTGCTCGCAAGGCTCGGCTTGGTATCGAATTCCGCAACGATCCAGGCCCGCCGGGCACCCGGCGCCGCAACCGACGCGACGGCAACTAGCTACCGATCTCGCGGCAGAGAGCCCACACTCGTGGGTTCACATGTGATTCGATAGCGGAATGCCAGACACCTCTGCGACGAGTAGATTCGGCCGCGCAGTGAGCAGACTTCGCGGCTCTCGTTCACCCCAGGCCGATGACCAACTCGCCGAAATAGCGCCCGATCTCAGCGACGACGATCTTCGTCTTATCCAAACCAAGATCGACGAGGCGATCCGCCCCACCTCGGCCCCCGAAGCAGCTCGGGCTCGGGTTGCAGAAATCGGGGCCGCATACCTGCTGCTATCCGATCGCGGAAAGACCCGGTTCTTTGATCTACTCGCTGCGAACTACGGCGTCGACGAGGACGCAGTCACCGCGGCACTCCAGCGCCGCGCCGCGAGCTCGACCGACGACGTTGTGCTCGCTGATATCGACGCGCAGCTCCGGCTGTCGCTGGAACCAGCCCGACTGCGCCTCTTTCGCTATTTTAGTGGCCTCGACAATGGCGTGAAATTTCTCGTCGACCTTCGTTCTGACGTCCGCCGGCTCCGGTCGAACCCGGGCGAGACAACACCGGTAGCCGGCCGCAAGATCATCGACAGCGAACTGCGCGAGCTTCTGACGTCCTGGTTCGATATCGGCCTGTTGCAGCTCGAACGGATCACTTGGGCGACCTCAGCCGAAGTACTCGAACGGCTCATCGAGTACGAGGCTGTGCACGACATAACGTCATGGGACCACCTCAAGCGCCGATTGGCACCCGACCGTCGCCTCTATGCGTTTTTCCATCCGGGAATGCCGAGAGAACCGCTCATCTTCGTCGAGGTTGCGCTCACCTCCGGAATCGCTGACGCCATCGAACCACTCATCGATGCCTCCGAGCCGGTCATCGAAACCGGCGACGCTGACACCGCGATCTTCTACTCGATCAGCAACTGTCAGACCGGACTCGCTGGGGTTCCCCTTGGAGACTTCCTGATCAAGCGAGTCGTGGCTGAGTTGGGTCGCGAACTCCCCCACATCCAGGTTCTCAGCACCCTTTCGCCGATGCCCGGTTTCCACGAGTGGATCGATCAACAGATCGAACAGAACGGCCTTCGCACCTCGGAACAGAGCGTCATCGCTACGATCGCCACCACCGACGAGTGGTGGCTTCGAGCTGATGTGGTCGCCGAAGCCGAGCCCGCGCTCATCGGTCTCGCCGCCCGTTACCTCCTCAGCGAACGCGATCGCAACCAACGAGTGATCGACCCGGTCGCCCGGTTCCACCTCTCCAACGGGGCTCGCGTCGAACGACTTCTCTTCCTGGCCAACCCCACAGCGGTCGGCCAGCAACGGGGTCTCGGCATGATGGTCAACTACCGGTATGTGCCAAACCACCTCGATCAGAACCAGGCTGCGTATCTCAATCGAACCGAAGTCGTGGCATCCGACCATGTTCGCGACCTGTTAGATGCAGCCGAACGCGCCTAAACTGGAACCTCACCACCGCAGTACCCCCCCTCCCCCTACGAATCGAGAAACACATGAGCCGTCGTGCCGCAGGCGCGTCGATACTCTTGGGTCTCCTGGCCACAGGTTGCAGCTTCACCCCCGAAGACGCGGCCGAGCCACTTGCCGAGCGGGCAATAGAGAATCGCATCGAAAACGAACTTGGAGAAGATGTCGACCTCGACCTCGACGACAACGGATCCATCTCCCTTGAAGGTTCTCAGGGCGGAAGCGACTTCCGTATCGAGCTCGACCCAGAAACTCGCGAGATAAAGATCGTTCGCGACGGCGAAGAACAGTCGGTTTCCTTAGATCGAGAGAACGGATCGGTAATCATCGAGGGCGCCGACGGCGACTCGCAGAGTCTCGACATTCCGCAGCTCGACTCGTCTTCAGCCGAGCTCACCGACTGGCCCGACGACGTCGCCTTGCCGCCAGGTCAGGTTCTCGATACCGCAATTGCCGATGAGCAGCTGGTGAGCGTCATTACGCTGTCGCTCGTGCCACTCGGCGACTCGTCGCAGATGTTCGAGGAATATCGCGACACCCTTATCGCTGATGGTTTCGAGCTCACCGAAGACGCAACGACCGATGATTCGGGCTTCGCGAACCGCGTCGCTCGCCTCAACCGCGGCCAGTACTCCATGATGATCTCGGTAGTCGACGGCGGCGCCGTGCAACTCGCGACAGTCAGTCTCGCCCAGCCCAAATAGTCCGGCTCTCTCGTCGAGCCCGGCGAAGCCTTAGGAACTCGAGCTAACGCCACCCGGCCGAGATGTGCTCGATCCACCAGTCCGGTGCGTTGTCGAGGATGTTGCCAAGATGTGAATAGTCGTGCCAGCGGACGATGTGTTCGCCCTCGACTTCCATCACCGAGGTGAACGGGTGGTCGATAACCTCGCCGGTGCGAAACTCCCACCGCTCGACGTGCTCGGTAACCACATGAGCGCCTTCGGCGATCGTCGTCTTCGGGAAATGCGAGTACGCGCTCAGTGGCTCGATACCCAGGCGAAGCCGGGCGATAATCTCGGCTGGCCCGGTTGCCCCCGTGGCATCGATACCGACGTCGGTGTAGTGCGAGTGGTCGGTGAAGAAGGTCGCCATATGGTCCCATTCGCGTGCGAAGTGGGCATCCCAGTAACGGGCGACAATATCTCTGGGAGCAGAACTCAACGTGGTCATGAACACAGTCAAGTCCGTCAATAGCGGTCGCCGCAAGATTCCCGACAGCGGTACAAGAGGATTGGCGAGTATTCTCGGCATCGTGTTGGATCACATCTTCACCGATGCAATTGCCGCGCTACGAGAATCGCTCGAACATGTGCTGCTCGAGCGTCAGGCCGTCGAAGAACATCTAACGGTCGATGTCCTACTGGGCGACGTGGCGTGGGAGACCAGCTACGGACTCCCG